>JAHKLV010000032.1 GCA_020854925.1 Candidatus Methanofastidiosia archaeon
AAGATTCCGGATTGGGATTTCAATGGCTTCCACCACGGTTACGATGACCTAGTGTATGACATGTACCTAGCCTATCGTGATCACGGCATTCTGATGGTGGCTGGCGGCTATTTGGACCAGCCACCCGAGTTCTGGAAGATCATCCGGACCTGCGAGGCGCTGTACAACACGCGCTACGCCGAGAGACTGCCAGAATACGAGCGAAAATTCAATTCGGGGACATAGGCCGTGCCAACGCGCGTCAACAAACAAATCATCCAGATCGTCTCGGATCGCCAGACGGCGCAGCAAACCGAACAGGCCGTCCAGCGCATGCGCGACCGGTTTGCCGGCCTGCAGTCCCAGCTCGACCGGGCCCGGTCGAGCATGGAGGCCCAGCGAGCCGTCACGCAGGAGATGGCGCGCTCCTGGCTGGAGGCAGCGCGCCCGGCAGCGGGGCTGGAGCGGGTCAATACCAACCTTGTCCAGTCCGAAACGCAGCTGCGCGCCGCCGTCCTGGAGACCGCAGGCGCTCTCCGAAGCAAAATGGCCGCCGAGGAGGCGGCAGAGCGCGTCAGCCAACGCACCCTGCGTGCTCAGCGCGAGAGTATCCGGACAGCAGGCCGGCTTAGTTATGGCGTCAGTGGCATTGCCACGTTTGCGGGCAGCGTGGGGGGTGCGGGCGTGCGCGAACCGCTCGCCGTCGGCTCCCAGCTTATCAACGCCGCTCGCGGGCTGGAAGTGCTCAAGATGGAGCTGCCGGATCTGGCCAACAAGGCGGCGACGGCGGCAGGCGGCACGAAAACTCTAGCGCTGGGACTGGGCGCTGTTGGTATCGGTTTGGCAGCGGCGGCCTTCGTGGCCGGCCAGCTCAAGGACGCTGCCGACAAGGCCGCGGAGGCCACCCGGCGCTGGATCGAAGCCACCCGGCGCTATTACGAGTTCGATCCAGCCTCCAAGACGACCGAACAGGTCGAGGCCGAGGTTCAGGCGCTTCAGAGGAGCATCGATACCCGCGAGCGCGAATTAACCACGCTGGATTTGGAGATTCAAAAGCGAGATGCCGCGCGTAATGGGGCTGAGAAATTTCTAGGTACCCTGGGCATTGAAACGGACGGCCTAGATGAATTGAGGGAACGGCGGGAGGAGCTTGCAAAAGAGCAGGAGGCCGAACTGATTCTCCTGGGGAGTCTACATGCCGCTCTGCGCAACAACACCTCCGCTGCCGCCGACTTGCTCGAGCTCGAAGAGGAACTGGCCGAAAAGCGCCGCGAGGCCTCGCGGCAGATCGTCGAATACATCCGCGAGCGTACCCAGCGCGAGATCGAGATGGCCCAACGTAGCCGTGACTGGTCGAGCGAGCAGGCCGAAAAGCGGCTCGATGACATTGCCATCGAACGCGGCGCACTCGAGGAGCAGCGCGCCGCGTTGGAGCGCCTGGCCGAGGCGGGGATCGATGTCGCCGGCGAGACGGATATCGTGAATGAAAAACTGGCGGCACTCGGCATCGAGGAGCGCGCGCTCCGAGACGACATCATCCCCCTCATCGCCGCCCGCGAGCGCGAGGCGGAGATGGCCGAGCGCGTCCGAAAAGCCTTCGAGGACGGCGTGGCCGCCAGCGAGAAGTACACAGCGGCGCTCGAACAGTTCA
Organism: Candidatus Methanofastidiosia archaeon; assembly: GCA_020854925.1. Taxonomy (GTDB): domain Archaea; phylum Methanobacteriota_B; class Thermococci; order Methanofastidiosales; family NM3; genus JAHKLV01. The sequence goes on from JAHKLV010000032.1 coordinate 1,631, forward strand.
ACGAGGAGACGGCGCGCATCGAGGAGGACCGCCAGCGCACCGAGATCCGCGAGCTGGAGGACTGGGCACTGAAGCGCACCCGGGCCCTGGCCGAGCACTACCGCGACCTGGCTTCTATCGACGCCAAGTACTACCAGAAGCGCGACGAGCTCATCGCCTCCATCGCCGAGGACACCTCGGGCGACAATCAGGAGGCGCTCGACCGCCTGCGCGATTTCAATAAGCAGCAGCGCCGTGAAGCCGAAGACCACCGCGACCGCCTGCTGAAGATCGAGCGCGATCGGCGCAAGGGCATCCAGGCTGCCGCGGCGCAGCTCGACGCCATCGCGCTGCTCAATGCCCAGGAGCAGGCTGAAGAGGCCCTCACCGACGAGCAGCAGCAGTACGAGAAAGAGAAGCGCCGGCGCGAGGAGGACTTTCGCGACCGCATGCATCTGCTGGACCGCGAGCGCCAGGAGCGCCGGCGGGCCAACGAGCAGGCCCTGCGCGACTTGCGGACGCAGTACGAGCGCGAGCGCGCCGAGCGCATCGCCGACTTCAACCGCAAGGCCGCCGAGGAAGCGCAGGACCGGGCCATCCGCCTGCAGCGCCAGCAGGAAGACTGGGACCGCGAGGACCGGCTGCGCCAGCAGCAGTTCGACCAGGCGTACGAGGAGACGCGCAAGCAGTACAACCGCATCCGCCTGGCGGCAAAAAACGCGCTGGTGGATATCGAGAATAATTTCGGGTCGGTCCTGGGGCGAATCGCCGCCAACATCCGATCGCAGCTGGGCACGGGCTCGACGGCGGGCATCCGCCAGTACCAGCTGGGCGGCGAGGTGGGCCGGACGGGGCTCATTGGCGCCCACGTCGGCGAGGAGGTCCTGCGCGCCGAGGTCGCCCGGCCCTTGCGGTCGCTGATGGGCGGGCGCATCGACCAGCGGGCGCTGCTGTCGATGGCCGGCCAGATGAACGTGTCCGTGCCGGTGATGATCAATCTCGGAGCGGGCACGGGGCGGAATCCGTTCGAGTCGGCGGCGGCCCAGCGCGAGCTGCAGCACGCCATCGAGCGCACCGTGGTGCGTTTCGTCGAAGGCCGGGCCGGGGGGCTACTAGGACTATGACACTGCAAATCGCGATCGGATGGGACAACACGGCGGGCCTGGCGGACCTGCTGGTCGGCGGCTTCGAGCCGCGCCTGCCCGGGCCCGTGCCGGCGCGCTCGACGGGCTTGCTGGACGGCCACCGGACCATCGATGGCCATTTCATCTACGACGTCGAGCTGGACGATTACGTGAGCGCCAGCGAGCTCACGGCGACGCTGGCGCAGTGCGGCCTGTCGAGCGCCGAGAGCGCCGAGGTGACGGTCCGCCTGCCGGGCCGCACGCGCAGCACGGAGACCTGGAACGCGATCATCGCCCGCCCGAACCCGCTCTGGCGGCGCGGGCGCTTCGAGGCAATGGCGTTCACGCTGTACCTGATCGAGGAGATCACCCCATGACTGAGATTCTGTCGGGTGACGCGCTGACGCGCTGGCGCACGCATCCGCAGCGCGTGCGGGGATTCGTGGGGATCTGGGAGCCGGAGCGCCTGGTGCGCCGGCGAATCAACCAGGTCGGCTTCACTTACCCGGTCGCACAGCTCACCTTCGACAATCCGGACGCGGATCCGGGCGACACGGGGGACCTGGAACCCGGCATGCTGATCGTCTTCCGCGACGGGACGAGTGAGGCCATGAAGGGCTATGGGCGGGTGCGCAAGGCGGTCAGCGGGGCAACGCTGTATATCGCGCCGACCGGGCGCGGCGACGTCGAGTTCGCCAACGACGATATCATCGACGTCTACGACATGTTCGTTCCCTGGTCGCACATCCCCTACATTTCGCCAGCGGGAGTGATTTACAAAGACTACGACGTCGCGTACAGCGGCCAGACGGACGATTTCCCGCCGGTGGCCAATGCCGGCCCGGCCCGGGCGCGCTTCGTGTCGGCCGCGCCGGCGTCCTACACCGAGGCGAGCTACGACGGCGCCACGGCGACGGCCTCCGACATCCAGGATGAATCGTTTGAGTTCAGCGCGGGGCGCGCCTTCGACGGCACGGAGGGGACGATCTGGCGGACGAATATCGACGAGCCGCTGCCGATCTGGCTCGCGATGACCTTCCCGGCGGCCAAGACAATTGCCCGCTACGGCCTGCATATTTTTTCGGGTTTTGCCGACCAGATGCCGTACTCGTGGGAGCTGCAAGGCTCCAATGACGACTTTGCGGATTACGACGTGCTCGACGTCCAGACCGCGCAGGTGTACACCAGCGGCGAGGTGCTCTACGATATCGCCGCGCCGGGCAGCTACCTCGCCTATCGCCTGTGGGTGACGGACAAAGGCGGCGCGAGCCAGACCGCCGTCGGTGAGCTGAATCTTTACGAGCTGGATCCGGCCGGGCCGGACGTCATCACGGTCGAGCTGGACGCGACGGGAAGCTACCCGGTGGCCAGCGGGGCGACGATCAGCACTTACGCCTGGGACGTCAAGGACGGCGTCATCGTGAGCGGCACGGCCAGCGACGCGCAGATCACAGTCGAATTCCCCGCCGGGCGGCGCTGGGTGACCCTGACCGTCACCGATTCCAACGGCGCGACGGCGGTGGCGCGGGTGCCGGTGTGGGCGGCGGACAAGGGCGCTTACGCGCCGTACCGGGCGCGCCTGTCGCGCCGCGGCTACACGGGTCACCGCGCCGGCTGGGAGGCCAGCTTCGAGCTGTTCGATGCCGACACGAGCGCCTTTCCGGAATACTCGCTCGTCATCTACTGGGAGGACGAGTGGCAGGGGGCGCACCGGGGCAGCCTGAACGGCTACCCGGACGCCGAGCACGTCAAATTCGTGGGTTGGCTCACGCACGAGGATCTCGAGATGCAGGCGCTGTTCGACACCGAGCGGGTCGACGCCAAGGGGCCGCTGGCGCACCTGCAGGCGCGGCCCGCCTTCCCCCAGACGGTGCGGCGCAATACCTCGCCGTCCAGGTGGTACCAGGTCAAGGACCTGGATTGGTGGAAGACGGTGCTGTATCTGCTGGTCTTCCACAGCAACATCCTGGAGCTGTGCGATCTCGAGCAGCCGGCCTTCTACGACGACTATCCCGTCGTGCGGCTCGACATCGAGGCCGAGACGCTGTTCGACCAGATCGAGTACCTGGCCCAGGCCGTCTTCGCCATCTTCACGGCTGACCAGCGCGGGCGGTTGTACCTGCGCCGCAACCCGCACCTGATGACGGCCGCCGAGCGGGCCGCCTGGACGCCACTGGCCGGGCTGACGTCCTCGGATCTGCTGGGCGAGGGCGAGGGCCCGCGCTTCGAGTACCTGGCCTGGCCGCAGGTGGCCTGGCTGCGCGCCTCGGCCATCCAGGCGCACGCCACGACGCCGACGGCGCTGCTGGCCGTCGCGCCGGGCACGCTGCCCGGGCAGGGCATCACACGCGAGGCGGCCAACCGCCTGCTGGCCGTCGACCAGGCGGATCTCAATGCGCGCTCCGGGATGCTGTACGCCTATCACCAGGCGCGGCGCAATGGTGCCCGGGTGGCCCGGCGCGGCCTGCTGCCCCTGGCGCACCGGGGCGATGTCATCGACCCGGCCTGGCAGCGCCCGGTTACGCTCACCCTGGCGGCCAGCCTGAACCGGCGCGGCATCGCCTTCGACAACGCGCGCATGGTGCCCCTGGCGGTGGATATCCTCTACGATCATGAGGCGGGGCACTCGCGGGAACAGCTGGAGGTCGAGGAGGAGACGCAGGGCGCCGCAGCGACCACCGAGCAGGTGCCGACCGAGACGATCCACGACCTGCCGCCGCTGGACGACTGGGAGCCAATGCCAATCGTCGTCCCGGAGCCTAAGCCGGTGGCGCCGGGGGATATGGGACGCGCCTATGCGCTGACGCGAACCGAGCTGCGCGTGACCGAAAACCTGTCGGCGGTCACGCCGGACTGGACACAGATCTGGACGCCGCCGGCTGGCCTGTTCCGCCATTTTTTGCTGGACTTGGGCGATCCGCTGAACAAGGCGATGGTCGTGATGTCGGATGACGACGTGGCGAATGAGACGTACATCTACGAGCTGACCAACCTGGCGTCGGGCTCGCCGACGGCCACGCTAAAACAGACTCTGGCGCACCCTGCCGGCGCCGCCAAATTGGTGAACACGGTGCAGTGGTTCGACGTATGGTTTCTGGCCGTCGAGGACCGCAACAAAAACGTCCACGTGTACCATACGCACGACCGCTGGGACACGATGACGACGGTGCTGAACGCCGGGCGCCGCGAGGGCAATAACACCGCCGTATTCGCCGTGTCGTCCAACGCGGCGAGCCAGTCCTCGGGGAACGTCTACGTCGGCCACTATGCCTCTAATAACGTCTCCTGGCTGCGGCGATCAACCGATTACGGGCATTCATTCAGCAATTTTTACCAGTTTCCATCAGGAAGTCTTCCCAAGGGCATATGGGTCCCCTGGCTGGGCAACGAAAACGACCAATTTATCTATTGCATATGGGGATCTCGCCTGTGGAAGTCGTCCGATCGCGGGCTGACGTTCTCGCAAGTGGGGCTGGATGAAGCAGGGCGGAATGGCGGCAGCCAGTTCTACAATCCAATTTCCTACACACTCGATCCGCAAGGTCTGTACTACACCGCGGGCTATGCCTCCACCGCGACCGTGGTCCGTTCGCTCGACGGCGGCGAGACGAGTGACGTCAGGTCCTACGTCGCCGTGCCAGCGGGGGGATACATCAATCTCGGCGGGTGGCCGTTTGAGCCGTACGACGGAGTCATTATGAACAACGCAAATCAACTCCTGGTCTCCATCGACGGCGGCGCCACCTGGTCCGACAAGGGCTGGCCGGGCGGTTCGAATTACATCTGGACGATTCCCGTGTGGGTGGCGGCATGAGCACGAACCTGCAGCAGCGATTCGACGCGGCCATGAGCCGCCTCCTCCAGCGCGCGCAGCATGATCAGGAGTACGACGCGCGCCTGGGCTCGATGGCGGGCGAGCTGTGGGCCGACCGGGCCGAGCGGCGCGTGTGGGCGCGCATCGAGCTGCCCACGGGCATCACGGAGCGCGAGGTCTACTGCGCCAAAGTGACGCCGGCGCTGGACATGCCGGTCACGGTCCGGCGCCATCGGAAAGGTTTCTGGGAGGTTATCGAGGAGGATCCGGCGCTGGCGACGGCCTACTGGGGCGGGACGACGATCAACGCCAACGTCGGCGCGCACGGCGCCTCGCATCTCTACGGATCGCTCGATCCGACCGCCATCGATGGCCGGCAGTGGATGCATGGCCGCGTCTACCCGACCGACACGCCGGGGCTGACCGTGAATGTGTCCGGCGCCTTCTACCGCTACCGTGGTGCCTGGGGCTACGCGGCAGCGGACCTGCTCGACCTGACGGCGCTGGTACCGCCGAACGCCAACCAGCAGCGCATCATCGTGGTCGGCATCGACAAGGCCACCGGGGGCTGGGACACGCTCGACGGGGCCGTCGAGTTCCGCTACGTCACGAACGCAATCCCGTTCACGCCCGCCGACGTGGCCGCGCTGCTGGCCGGCGCGGACGACGACTTCGAGCCGATCGCCGCCGTGCGGCTCTACGGCGGCCAGGCGGCGGTGCGGCAGTACGACGTGTTCCTGGCGCTGCGCTCGGCCTCGAGTGGCGACCGGGCGCCCGTCATCACGCGGCGAATAGAGATCAATGCGCGGCAGCTCAACATGGGATCGGCGCTGCCAACGATGGACTACCTGGGGAGTTACCCGTTCGTGACGTATGCGATCGGCGATAACAGCCGGGTCTCGTTCGTCGTCCCGGACGATTGGGTGGCCGGCACCGAGATGATCGTCAAGGCGCGCTGGGCGTGCAACGACACAGCCGGCGAGGTGCGCTGGTCGGCGGCATGGGCGTGCACGCCGGCGGATTGTAACGAGGCCGTCGACGGCCCGGCGCACAGCGGCAGCGGCAACAGTGGCGACGTGGCCGTCTGTGCGACGGCAAAAGCGCTGCAGGAGACGACGGTGGCGTCAATTTCCGGCGCCAGCATTCAGGCGGGCGACCAGGTTGGGGTGCAGTTCAGCCGCATCGCCCTGGGCGACGGCAGCGGGCCCGGCGCGGCGCCGGGCGTGATCACACTACTCATCGAATACACAGCACAGGCGGTGTAGCCATGTGGGGAGTTGGTATGGAGTCAGAGTTCATCTATCCGTTTTTGGCCGGCCTCGCGGCGCTGATCACCGGGGTGGCCGGCCTGTCCATCGGGATGTGGAAGTGGGACGCGCGGCGCATCCGGGCCGACGCGGAAGCCGACATCCGCCGCGCCGAGGAGCGCGCCAAAGAACGGGGGCACGAGCTGGAGCTGGCGAAGCTGGCCGTGCAGAAGGAAGCCCACGAGCGCGAGGTCGACCTGCTGGGCCGGCTGGAACGCCAGAAAGCCGAGATTGCCGACGTGCGGAAGATGATAGAGGAGCGGCTGTTCACCGCCCTCGACGACGCGCGCCAGGCGAAGGTGGATTTGAGGGATGTCATAGACCGGCACATCAAGGTCGTGGACGCGGCCAACAAGGCCGAGCTGCAGGAGATTCAGGCGCTGCGCGGCGACGTGGGCAACCTGCGCGACCGATTGACCGGCGAGTACAAGGCCATCCTCACCCAGATGGGGGCGGTCATCGAGCAGAGCAGCACGGTCAACCGGATGATGACCGAGCTGGTGGCGAGTGTGGCGGCGTATCACAAGCGCGTGGAGAG
>JAHKLV010000039.1 GCA_020854925.1 Candidatus Methanofastidiosia archaeon
TACCTCTGGCAAGGTAGGGCTGCTTGGAATTCAGGCCCTCGGGGCGGGCGTAACCTTCATAAGTGTAGTGGTCCTATGTTTCCTATTGGCAACGGCCGTGAAGGCGACCATCGGCATACGCGTACCCGAAGCCATAGAGGTCAGGGGGCTTGACACCACCGAGTTTGGTGCTGACGCATATCCTGACTTCATACGAGACTAGGGGGAACCCCATGAAAAAAATTGAAGCCATCATACGACCCGAAAAATTCAACGACGTCAAGATAGCGCTGGAAGACATGGGCATTGTCGGCATGACCGTCATCGAGGTAAAGGGACGCGGCATCCAAGGCGGCGTTGAGCGCCAATGGAGGGGAAGGCCGTACAAGGTCGACCTGCTGCCCAAGGTCACGCTCTTCATAGTGGTGAATGACGACGTTGTGCAGGGAGTGGTAGACACCATCGTAGCAAACGCCCAGACGGGGGAGATAGGAGACGGCAAGATCTTTATCAGCCCTGTCGAAGAAGTGGTCAGGGTGCGCACCGGCGAGCGGGGCACCTCTGCCTTTTAAGGGTACGGGCGTACCCCCTCCCCTTTTTTTGAGAAACACTAATAAAGAACCAACACTGAAAAGAACGTACCGAGGAGATACCATGGTGAAGTACCGCTGCTATGCGTGTGGGTGCATATGGAACGTCGAAGACCCGAGCACCCTTAAAAAAACCCCCAACGGCATGATCTACTGCCCCTGCTGCGGTGCCGTGCTTGATCCAGAACAGGCGCTCTACAAAAAATAGTGCCTCTTGCTCGTATTTTATGGTTGAGACGTGCAGACACAATCAACGCAATCTTCGTCGAGTTGGCGCACAAGACACGTGCCGTTGGCGTTAGCTCCCCCTACGCCCCCTGATGCAGTATCATAAGAAAACGAGAACACCACCGATTCGTTGGAGTATTTCCACGAAAACTCAGCAATCCAGGTGCCGTCCTCCTCGTCAGGGAAACACACCCACCCCGCATCATCACTCTCAAACACATGCTCGCGGATGGCTGCCTCGGGGTAGCCGCTCTTTCTGAGCGCCATGGCAAGGGCATAGGAAAGCTCGGTCCCATGGGGGGCATACCCCTTGATGGCGGCAATGACAGCTGCTTCCTCGGGCGTATGTGGTGTAGAACCGCCGAGGCAAGCGCATGACGCAAATGAGAGAAGAACTACCAGGCATCCTGCTGCACAGCGCCGCACGAACATACCTTTCTTATAATGGGCAGTACATTTAAAGATATCCCGATATATGCACGTATCGCACCATATGTGCTTCTTATGGGTTAATATTTGACCCAAAGGTAAGAAGGATTAATATATTTTCCCTACAATAGGAATCTCAAGATGCAAAAACGCTCACTTGCCAAGAAAGTAACGCTCATCTACGCCATCCTGAGCGTTTCGTACATCATTCTATCCGACGTGTACCTGGGCACCATTATTGAGGATGCATCAAACTATACGACCATTCAAATGGTCAAGGGGCTGCTTTTTGTCACCGTGAGCGCCGTTGTTATCTACCATTTCGTATCACAGCGCGAACAGGAACTTCTCATGCACCAACGCCGACTCGAGAATCGCACAGCTCAGCTCTACCACGACATACAGACACCGCTCTCCACCATCGGCGGGTATACCACATCGCTTGAACAGCTCTTTGAACCGGGGGCACCATCGCCAGATTGGGACGACGTGTACATCCATCTTGCCGCCATTAGGAAAGCGGCAGACAAGGTGCGAAGCGACGCCGAACTTCTGGGGCAGGAACTCCGCGAAGGAACGGAAAAAAACGGGCAGGCATGATGGCGGACCCGGTGGGATTCGAACCCACGATCTACAGCTTAGGAGGCTGTCGCCCTATCCAGCTAGGCTACGGGCCCGCGTTCATCCTTCAAACTGGAACGGCATATATAAATTTTTGCTTCTGGACAAGATACGATAGCTCCGTTCCCATATCGCTCTCATTTTCTATTTTTATGGAACCCTTCTTGTTGGTCGTTCCCTGGAACAGCTCCCTGCCTTCCGAGAAAAAGGCAAGAGACCGGCCGGCGTAGTGCTTATCCACGGAAAGGACATAATACTTTTTTTGTGCTTTCACGTAGACGGGAAGTTCCTCCTTCCACTCCGGACCCTGGGCCTCGACCACATCGACCTTCATTCCCAACCGTGCCTCGAGGCGGGCGACGGACTTGCCCTTCTTGCCGATAAGGTAAGGCATGTCCTCAGGCTGTGCGCGGATGACGACACGATTGTTGCGCACCTCTATCTGCACCTCGGCGTCGGGCATGAGCGCACGCACCTCCGCCTCGACATTGCGCTGCGCCTTTCGCGAGGGTTGCTGCCGAGAGCCCCGGCCCCCCCCGACTGCCATCACCACTACCTGCTCGCCAAAGGTGTATATCTCATATTGAAGACGCCGGTCCTCGAAGGAAAAGACCTCGATAACCGGGCGAGCAAGATCGGACTCCGTCATCCCCGAGGGCACCTTCACGGTAAAGGTGAGCGTGAAAATCTCCTGCACCTGCCCACCGTCAATATGGACCACGGTGTCGACAATCTGGGGGATCATGCCAAGCTCGATGCGCCCGATGAATCGCTGGATGGCATCGATGGTACGGGTAGCATGGACCACGCCTATCATCCCCACCCCCGCAAGCCGAAGGTCGGCATAAACGATGAAATCACTGGTCTTTCGCATCTCGTCGAAGATGGTGTAGTCCGGGCGGACGAGGAGAAGGATGTCACCCGTTTTTGCCATGTCCCCCGAAAGCGCCGTATACTGGGTAATCTCATCAGAAACCTGAAGGTCGCGGGGTTTTTCCATGGTCTTGACAATCTTGCCCAACGCATGGTAGTGCTCTGCAATGGCCTGGACAAACGTTGATTTTCCCGCGCCGGGCGCACCGGAGACGAGAATGCCCTCTGCCGAGGAGAGGCGCTCCTTGAGCTGGGACGAAAAGGCGTACTCGTCAAGCGGCACCTTGCGCACAGGGCGCACCGCCGTAATTTCGTATTTATCGGAAAAGGGAGGCTTCGTGATGGCAATGCGGTATTCACGCAGCTGGACCACCGTCGCGCCGGGCTCATCCATTTCTATGAAGCAGTCCCTCGTGTTCTTGGCACGCTCGATGATGTCAAGCGCTATATCCTCGAGCTCGTGCTCAGAAAGCACGGTATCGGTCCGGTCGACAACGACGGCGCCGGGACGGCCTTTCTTGGAAAAGACCCTGCATCCCGCCTTGAGGTGTACGGACATGGCATCGGGGTCAAAGAGGTCCTCGATACGAAGGGTGGTACCCACGTACGGCTCAAGATATGCCACCTCGATGCCCTTGGCTGCGGCGACCTGCGCCTGTACACGGTCACCGGTCACGAGAGTTGCACCAAAGTCGGCGGCTACACCACGGATGATATCGTCCACCGCCCCCGTTCGTGCATACTCGATGTCATGTCCCAGGGGTCGTTTGCCATGAAACGTCAGCATAAGACCCTCTGATACTGCATGGTCTCGAAGACGCAAAAGCTCGGCAAGCCCCGATACCCCGGATGACTTACCCATGGACGCAAGGTGCTCAATTTCTGCAACAACGGCCTCGGGCACGATGACCTCGTCGGCGGCATGGGACACGATGTAGGAAAGGAATCGCCCGTCCACCACCACGGACGTATCAGGAACAAGTATCATTGCATAAACTCTAAAAGGATACGATATAAATGTATCCAAAGGAAGCAAGACCATGGAATGCCGCCGCCTCGCCCTCAAGGATGTGTCCCTGAAGAGGGGTGCAAAGGATCTTCTCACCTCCTGCACGTACACGTTTTCCCCCGCATCTCTTTCCTGTATCGTCGGTGCATCGGGAACGGGAAAGACCTCCCTTCTCATGCTCCTCAACGGACTTGTCTCCCCTTCAGGCGGAACGGTCATGTGCGACGGGATAGACATCTTCACAGGAGACCTTCCCTCGTACCGGAGCAGGGTCATCCTCCAATTCCAGGAGCCGCCCTCCTTTCCCGGGACGGCCCGTGACAACCTCATGCTCCCCTTCTCCCTTGCCAAGCACCGTGCTGCCATTCCTCCGAAAGAAACGTCTGAAGCCGCCGTGCGGGCATGCGGACTGAGCGTATCCCTCCTCGACCA
>JAHKLV010000212.1 GCA_020854925.1 Candidatus Methanofastidiosia archaeon
ACAAGGTCGAGTATCTTCTTTCGGGAATAGGCACCCATGGTATCACCCCGAAAACAGGGCACGAAGGCGACCCTTGTCGAGAAGGTCCTCCTTCCCGTAGATCTCTTCCCCAATCTTGAGGGAGGGAGTAGACATGACCATGTTGTTAAGCGCTTCTATGCGCCCCTCTGTCGTCGAGATGTCAACAATCGGCACAGGGAGGGGGAGGCCAAGCTCCGTCATGACCTCTTCCACATTAGCCTGGGCACGTGGACACTGGGGGCAGTTCTTTGATTTGAAAAACGTCATTTCCATGCGGGCACTTCCATGCTTGTGTACGTGGGGATTAGGTGCTGCGGGGCTGCGTACGGCAACCCCTTACACTATCGCCTCGGCAACGATAGTCTTTCGCTCCTGGCGGGGCTCAAGCGAACTGAAGCGAGAACCCCATGCGTTGGCGACACGCTCGTTGAATTCCGCGAACTTCGAAGGCTGCCAGTGCGCATCCTTCTGGCCTGCCTTGTGCCTGCCTTCGCGCCACTTGAGAATGGCATCCACCGTACCCACGGTGGAGTAGTACCCGGTGATACGTGACTGTACGACAAGCTCCGTGGGGCCTGCTCCGCACGTGCACTGCGACACGATGCCGGGGAAGGTCGTGTGGCACCTGTTGCACACCGTTATCTCCTTGGTAAAGGCAAAGTAGCTGGCAAGCGACTTGTCTATTATCTTTTTCGTAAGCTCCCACATGGAGCCGGGATTCGGGTCCTCCTCGCCGAGCCACACATGCATGAGATTCGAGTTTACCAGACCATGGAACGGGGCCTCGTTGCGTATCTTAGTGAAGACGTCAATGCCCGAGTTCACGGCACAGTGTGTGAAGTTCGTATAGTAGGCGCTGCCTGACTTCGGGTCTCCCTGGACGACCGCCTGACGGCGGAACTTGTTCCAGTCGTCCTGGGCGAACTTACCGGTCATCGTCTCTCCCGGCTGGCGCCAGAGTGCGAAGGAGATGCCGTGGCGGGAGGATAGCTCGCTGCAGTAGTCTTGCATGTACATGAGGATGCGCATCCCGTAGTTGTGCGCTTCCTTGCTCTCATGAAGCTGGGCGCCCATGTGCGCCGCGACAAACTCGTTGAGGCCGCAGAACGACAGAAGCACGGACTGTTTCTCCAGCTCGAAGTAGGGTGATTCCTCGACACCCCTCAGTTTCGGCTGCGTAAGGAACGGGGACACGCCAGCCCCGAGAACGCGTTCCATGAATCGGTACTTGGCCATCATGGCCTCCCCCAACAGGTCCATGCGCTCCCGGATGAGCTCAAAGACCCTGGCGTCGTTGCCGTTTGCAAGATACGCGATGCGGGGAAGGTTGAACGAACCGCACTGGAGCGCCCCCATGCCCAGAAGGCCGCGGCGGGCAAGGTCGAAGTCCTCGGGGTCGTCTGTCTGAAGGATGAGCGAGCAGCACGACGTGCACGCTACCTCTTCGTCTGACACATGCTTGATGTTGTGAACGTAGGGGCCGCCGAACTTTGAGACATAACGCATGAACGGCTGGAAGACGTAGTCATTGAGCTCCTCGTCCTTGAACCATGCTGGCTTGATGGAGAGGTCGTCCTTCATCCAGTGGAACATGCCGCCGTTGGCATCGCCCTTCCACGACTCGTAGAGGTACGCAAGCCAGAACTGGAGGACATACTCGCGGTACTCCTCATAGTTGCCGGAGACGACCTTGCCCCCCGGCAGGACGACGTCCGCGTCCTCGGTAAGATACTTGGGGGGCAGTGCAAAGTTGTGTATGGAAGAAAAAGCCGCCTGGCTTCCCCTTCCCATGAAGATATGATTCGGCTCATACCGCATCATCTGCGCTGCCTGGATGACGCCGACGGGAACGGGTATGCCCCATATCTCGCGCGTCTCGGTGCTTCGTTTCGCCTCGTCCTCTATGAAGGGGCCAAGCTCCCAGAACAAATTCCTGAAGGACTGCCCGCCGTTCCAGTTCCTGCTCGCCGCGCCGAGGAACTCGCAGAGGTGGCGGACCGCCACATCGAGGCGCTTGGGCGGCTTTGAAACATTGGTGTACTTGCCGCTGCCGTCGATTCGAAGACCGTTGCGGAAGACGAATCGTGCTGAATGCTGATAACAGAACGGGCGAGCGGGGTAGTCCCGGTCGTGGATATAGATATCCTTGTTAAGATGTGCATAGGAGGGGTTGCCGTACGGCGTCTCAACGTTGTACAGCTTGAGAAGGGAGTACTGCTCATCGATGACATCCCCCTTGGTCTTGTGGAGGAATTCCTCACAGGGGATCTGGTTGGAATTGTCAAAATCGTAGTTGAAAAAGAGCTTCTCGACGTCGTGGACGGGCATGCCCACCACGGTGAGCTTGTCGCGGGTGGCAAAATCGCCCTCCTTGATGGCTATGACACACATGAGTTCCCGTATCATCCGGGTGGTGATGTACTTGAGCTTGCCCTTCAGGTAAAGGGATTCGAGCTCGAAGAGGATATGACTGGTATAGGCTTCCGCTTGCTCGAGGGACAACTCCGCCTCGTCCATGTAGACTTTCACAATCTTCGTGGGGTCGAACTGCTCCAGGTCCTGGTGGATGGTCCGTACCAAGGGGAGATTCCGAATCATGGGCATGTGCCGCCCGAAGATTTCTGTGAGCAGCATCTGCCGTGTTTTTTCTGTCATGTGTGATTGTTTGTGTGCCATATATTGTCCTCCCATGAAGCCACTGGTGCCTTCGTCGAAAGTAGGAACTCCCCGCTGATGCGTACAATCGAGAACGAGGGGTGCTTTTCCACGGAGTCGCCATAGCCGTGCAGTGGCATGCATGCGACTGATACCTTACCATTGCGGCAGGAGATAAAAAAGACTTTTGGAATTAAGAAGAACGTATAATCTATTTGAAGTAATTGATGTAAATACAAGCCATAGAGTCTTTATAAAGCACGTAATACGGCAGGAAGAAGAAACGGGACGCCGCCCTCCTTCACGCCACACGAGGGGCATGTGCATGGCCCGACTTAAGAACATATTGCAACAAATGGTTGGGAAGGTGAACCTTAGCGTACTGCAATTGACGAAGGCACAACGAACCTCTCTCC
>JAHKLV010000244.1 GCA_020854925.1 Candidatus Methanofastidiosia archaeon
ACCGCATAGATGAGGTGATGTGCCATGCCGGCGTTCCATGCGATGATGGCCTCGTTCATGCGGTCTTTGGGGCCGGTGTAGTACGATGACGCCTCTGACAGGGCCTGCAGGGCCTTCTTACCGACATCGGCGGATGCTGAGAGGTCGGCTGACACAAGAAGCGCATGGCCGTAATGGAACATGGCCTCAGCGTAGGCCTCGGGATGCTGGCGACGAGAAAGGAGCTGACGTGCACGCTCAAGCGACTGCACCGCCATTCCAACGTGCGTGGAGTCTGGGTCGTCTTTAAACAGCTCCATGAGGAGCTCTCCCTTTTTCATATAGAGCCCTGCAAGGTATTCCTTGCCGTCGGCGGGTGAGGACCCAGCAATGGCCGTCTCAATAAGGGATAGCGCTACACGTGGATTTGACGTACAGGCAGGTTCGGTGTCAGGCGTCGGTTCGGTCATATGAATCAGGGTGTAGTCGTGTTCACCCTATAAAAAAGAATGGGAAAGGAGAATCCTCTTTAGTCGAAGGTGACCTTGTACTCCTTTCCTTCCTTGGGATGCGCTTTCTTTATGGTGAGCTCCAACACGCCGTTGTTGTATGCAGCAAGGGTCTCGTTGGGTATCACATCCTCCGGCAACGGCAGCGTTCGGGCGTATCCCTGGTATCCGCGCTCTTGGAAGTAGTACCCCTCGCGTTCTTCCTTCAGCTCCTTCGTGCGCTCTGCACGAATCTCTACGGACCGTTCCTTGACGACGACGGCTATGTCCTTCTTGTCGATACCGGGAAGGTCCACCATCACCGAGAAGGCGTCCCCTTTGTCCACGACATCCGCCGCGGGTTGCGAGAAGGGTGTCATTTGTGTTTCTCCTTCCTTCGCCCCCGGCAAAAGGCGCTTTCCCATGCTCGGCATCATATCGCCGAACAGGTGTTCCATCTCTTCTTGGATTCTTCTCAGTTCTTCCCATGGATCATACCATCTCATAATACTCCCTCCATACTAACATAATGTTAGAGTAACATATAGTTATTTTAATACTATTTAAATGTTGCGGTACCTTTTCCGTAAATCGGGGCAATGCTTATGGATGCGGATTGCATAGAGGGTGTATGGAACGCACGCTAGAACAGCGCATTATCAACATGCCCTCATGGGATGACGTCATGCCCATCATTCGAGAGACCTACCCCTCTATAGCCGACGACCTCCTCGACGACTATGGTATCGTCTATAATGAGATTGTGGAGGCTCTCGAGGTGTGGATGGACAGGCACGGCGTCTGCTGCATCTGCCGCCAGCGCACCGGGGCTACCGGTGAGAGGGACACCTTTTAGTAGGGGAACGCCATACATACTCACATGCCGAAGATTCTCATGTGGGTGGCCCAGGAAGGATTCCGGGACGAGGAGCTCTTCGAGCCCCAGGAAGCGTTTCGGGCCCGGGGCCACATCGTAGATGTCGTTTCGCATGCCGCCGGAACGGCGGTAAGCAAGGCGGGCGCCCGCCTTACCGTGGGTGCGCTTTCCTGTGACGAGGTATCCCGCTACGATGCCTTTCTCCTTGTGGGTGGGCCAGGGTCTATGTCACTGGCACAGGACGCGCGCCTCCACCACTGTATCGTGGCCGCTAGGGATGCCGGACTTATCGTGGGTGCCATCTGCTTTTCCCCCAACATCCTGGCCGCCGCAGGCGTGCTTGACGGCCGCCGTGCATCAGTCTGGAACGGCCCGGGGCTCCTGGAGCAGCATGGGTGCCGGTGGGAGCGTTCCGATGTCTGCACCGATGGAGACCTGGTGACGGCGAACGGTCCTGCAGCGTCCGTCGCATGGGCACAAGCTGTTCTTGACCTACTCGAACGCCGGACTCCCTAGGTGTCTCATGGACCGTTCAGCTTCTTGCCAGGCGGCCGAGGAGGGGGCATACGAGGCATTTCAGGAAACCCCTTACGCCCTGCTTCCCAAGGGGCGCCATGAGTACTGGCTCATCGTGCCCCGTTTCGTCCCGTTCCGCATGGGGTACCTTGAGCGCCAGACCGCTTCATACAACTATTTTGTCATCAACAAGTACGTAGACTGGATATCGCCCCTGCCTGAGAAGCTCCGGGCAGAAGTCGGCATCTCGCCGCGATTCTCCACGGCGACGGTGCATGGCGGCGTCCTCACTGTGGGCGATACGGAGGGTGACACTGCATGGAGGCGGTACCACCACCTTCTCTCGCGACGCCTTTCACCCCACTCGTTTGAGGTGGGTGCGGGCAAGGAATTCGAGCTTATTGCTTCCATCATCGATGATGGCAATCTGCCCTTTGTGCCGAATCCCGTAGCGCAGGAGGATCTTCGCGCACCTCCCCTGGGCATCACGCTTCGGCCGTACCAGCAGGCAGCGTGGGACCGATTCGTGGAAACGGGGATGGTGGGTGTGTACTGGCCACCGAGTGCGGGAAAGACCTATATCGCCCTTTATGCGGGCGAACGCATCAACGGACGTAAGCTCGTGGTCGTTCCATCGGTGACCCTCAAGGA
The DNA here is from genome assembly GCA_020854925.1 of Candidatus Methanofastidiosia archaeon. Taxonomy (GTDB): domain Archaea; phylum Methanobacteriota_B; class Thermococci; order Methanofastidiosales; family NM3; genus JAHKLV01. Next base: position 2,512 of record JAHKLV010000244.1, read on the forward strand.
GCAGTGGGAGCAGCGCATCGGGGAGCTGTGCCGCTTCCCCTCCGAATGGAGCGTGCACACGTATCAGTATCTTACCGGTAAGAAAGGATGGATTTTTGGCGTGGGCAGCACGGCACTCACCATATTCGATGAGGTGCACCACCTGCCGGCCACGACCTTTAGCCGCCTTGCAACAATCCGTACCTCTTACCGCATGGGCCTTTCAGCTTCGCCCTACCGTGAGGATGGGCGGACCGAATACATCTTCGCCCTTACCGGTTATCCGGTAGGCATGCAGTGGAACGAGCTCATGGAGGCAGGTGCCGTCGACGAGCCAGATATCACCGTCATGCTCTATGAAGACCAGAACGCCAAACGGCAAGGCCTTGCCGACATCCTCGCCACCCTTTCGGGGCGCACCATCGTCTTTTGCGATTCGCTGAGGAAGGGGGAGCTGCTTTCGCGCCAGCTTGGCATTCCTTTCATCCACGGCGATACCTCGGACCGTCTCGCCATCTTGCGTGAGCATCTCGTGGTCATCATTTCCCGTGTCGGCGACGAGGGGCTCTCGATTCCCGGCCTTGAAACGGTGATTGAGTATGACTTCTTCGGCGGAAGCCGCCGACAGGAGCTCCAGCGCGTGGGACGCGTCATGCATGGTAAGGCCAGCGGCCGGCACATCATCCTCATGACCGATGGCGAGCATGCCCAATATGGGCGCCGTCTCCT
>JAHKLV010000090.1 GCA_020854925.1 Candidatus Methanofastidiosia archaeon
CGTTTCGCTTGTCACGTGCGGGCCAAGCCTCGAGGATGCTTTCGTGGCACTGACAGAGGGGTCTCCATGAACCTGCCGCCGCTCATCAGGGGCGCCCTTGTCACCGCTGACAAGGACATGCGCATCTATTACCGCAAGGCACCGGTGGCCATCTTCGGTCTCCTCTTCCCCCTCTTCATGTTCATCTCGTTCTATATCGGGCGCGACCTCGATATCGCGACGTTTTTCCCGGGCTTCTTTGCCATGTCGCTCTTTTTCACCGCATCCTCGGTAGGCCCGCTCATCACCCCGTGGGAAAAGCAGGCGCGGACCTATGAGCGGCTCCTCTCATACCCGGTCACCATCCTTACGCTTGTCCTTGGCGACGTTGTCGCCGGCGCCGTCTTCGGTGCCGTCATCTCGGCGCTCGTTCTCGCGGTGGGGCTTGTGGGTCTCGGCATCACGATAACGTCCATTCCCCTGTTTGCGGCAACCATCATGGCAGGATGCGTCTGCTTCGCGTCACTGGGCGTCCTCCTTGCATCCCCCTCATCAGGGTCCCCCTCAAACATCATGATGATATCCAGCCTCGTGCGGTTCCCCCTCATCTTCATCAGCGGCATCTTCGTGCCGATAGCCGAGCTCACCGGCGCGCGCCGCACCGTATCGTACCTGTCCCCCCTCACCTACCTCGTTGATGCGTGCAACGGCGCCATGGGAAAGGCGTCGCAGCTGCATCCCGCCTACAACATCCTCATCCTTACCGGCGTCTCGATAGTCTTTATCGCCGCCGCGCGTACTATACAGGCCCGCATGGTGATGCGAGGACTGTGAACGCCCCATCCCCGGCAGACGGCATGCGGAGAATAACATATTTGAAGGCTGGATGCAAAGGATATACGCAATGAGCAGGGGACCAGCATCGGCTCGAAAGGCACGAGGAGGACGCACCCCATGAGGGACTATGTGCGGGAACATCCCCTCTTCTCACTGTGCGGACTCAATTGCGGGCTGTGTCCGCGCTTCCACACTGCGGGGAATTCACGGTGCCCGGGATGCGGCGGGTCAGACTTCTCCGCCAAGCATCCAACGTGCCCCATCATCACCTGCAGCAGGCGCCAAGGAGGGGTGGAATTCTGCTTCGAGTGCGCATCGTACCCCTGTGCCCGGTACCGGGCCCCACCCGAGACTGACTCCTTTATCACCTACCGCAACGTCATTGCCAATTGTGAGAAAGCAAGGACGAAAGGGCCAGCAGCGTACCTGGCAGACCTTGGGGAAAAGGTAGGGATGCTTCGTACGTTCCTCGCATTGTACGATGACGGAAGGAAAAAATCGTTCTACTGTCTGGCAGTCAACCTTCTTTCCACCCGCGATGTCAGAGAAATATCTGAGGAGATGGCACGTGCCACACGGGGGCGCGACATGACAAAAAAGGATGCCGCCAGCCGCCTCGAATCCCTCCTGAAGGAACGGGCGGCGCAAAAGGGAATCCCCCTCGTACTTAGGAAAGGGGAAGGAACATGATCAGGACACACCGCCGTTAAACGTACGATGGGATACGGTGACACCCTTCGATATGTTTATAATAATATAACGATATGCCCATCACCATGCCTAAACATTTATAAAGCAAGCCAAAGCCTTAGAAACGGTGATATCGAATGCCAAAAGTCATCGTTGATGAGGAAGCTTGCACCGGGTGCGGCATCTGCGCAGACGAATGCCCTTCTGAAGTCTTTGAAATTGTCAATGACATTGCAAAGGCCGTGAGGCAGGACGACTGCACCGCCTGCAAGCTCTGCGAGCTCGACTGCCCATCTGAGGCCATCGTTGTCGAGGAATAGGCCGTCATTCGTCCTGTTGTATAATGTCCAGGACCTGCCTGATGAAGGTCTTTCCTTCGTCGAGCAGGGCCTTTCCCTCTTTTGTGAGAAGATAGTACTTGCGCTTCATCTTTCCCGCTTCGTCGTCGCGCACCTCCGTCGTGACATACCCCCCCGACTCAAGCTTGTAGAGCACCACGTAAGAGGTGATGGTGGCGGGGGACCATCCAAAGTTTTTCTCTATCTGGGCTTTAATCTCATATCCGTACATGGGGCGTTGCTGCAGGAGCTTGAGCACGTAAATCCACATGACCTCTTTTGTAAGCTTTTGTTTGAGTCGTTCGAGGGGCATAACGGGACACCAGAATATTTTATAAGCACATACTAGGGTATAGTATTATAAATATTGTCGTGCCGGCGAATTGAAAAGTGTGCAAGCAAAAGGAAGCACAATACCTTTTTATGTTGCCAGAGGATAGAAACGAGTATGGACACCGTGTCACGACTTGTCGTTCTCTCCCCCGATTCACCCTACTCACCCTCGTACCTAGCCCGGGCTGCATCGGCCCTCGACCTAGGCATCGGCATCAAGCAGACGTGCTTCGGCATCCTTTTAGAAGGTCCAGAGGAAACGGTAAAAAAGGCCGTCACCACGCTTCGCTCCATCGACCCGCTCCACATCTACACGAAGATGCGGGCCTTCCCCCTGGGGGATGCGCGGCGCTGCCGGGCGCAACGGGGCGCCGCACGGCCTGGATTCTATTTTCTTGAGCGGGAGATAGACCTGCTTCCGCTCTTTTCCAAGGCGCTCGCATGCGCCGAGGCGTCCAAAGAGGCGCCAACAATACCCGAACGTCGGGCGGTGCCGCCCTGCCGGTTCAGAAAGATAATGGAGGAAACACTATGATCTGCATCTCCAAAGATTCCAAAGCCACCGAGATATGCCGTCTTGCCCTTGCCATCCATGAGCTCTCGGGAGGGCTTCCCATCACCATGCGATCGAAGAATCACAAGGGCGTGCGTATCGAGCGAGGTCGTGTCGTCGACCTCAGCTATACGGGTCCGATTCTGGAAAAGGTCCTAGCCGAGGGAAGAACGCTCCACCAAACCCCATCCGAAGGGAAGTACCGGGGCATTCCCGTCTGTGTCGTTCCCATCAGGAACGAGGAGGGAGAGACCATTGCCGCTCTCGGCGTCGTGGACATCACCATGGGCATTTTCGAGGACCTCATGCTCATTACCTCACGCCCGGAGATACAAAAACTCAAGGAAAAGAACATGGTCTAGGAAGGAATACCATGAGAGTAGCCATCTATCCACCGAACTCACTTATTCTCAGCGATCTTATCGAGCGTGCGGGCCACGAGCCCGTCACCATCATGAAGGAGCTGAGCGACCGGGTGCGCGACGCCGAGATCGACTCCCCGCCGCTCAACATCACGCCTGAGGACCCGAGCAAGGGGCTCAAGTGGGCCTCGGCAGAGGCGCCCTCCGGCGTCAGGGGACGGCTTGCCGTCTTCGCACCCATTTACGAGGGGGCGGATGCCATCGTCGCCCTCAAGGACGGTCCCATGAACTTCGGATGCCTGGGATGTGCCAGGACAAACGAGTTCCTTCTCTACCTCATTCATTCGTCATCCATTCCCCACCTCATCCTGGCCTATCCCACTACCGAGGAAGAGGCGGTCTGTGTGGTGCAGCGCATCCAGTCGTTCCTCGCGGAGGTGGCTTCCCATGATTAAGATAGCGCAGATTGCCTGCGGCACGGAGTACAGCGGCATACAGGAGGAAATAAACAAGGCAGCACGCCTCGTGAACGCAGAGATCGTGTATCCCGATGTCTCCATAGACTACATCGAGGAGACCACGGAGATAATGGGATTCAACGTGAAGTCCCCCGGACTCCAACTCATGTTTGCACGCGCACGTGCCCTCGTGGAGGGGCTCGTGGAGGCGGACGCCGTCTTCTTGGCCAGCTGCTTCCGCTGTGCCGAGGGGTCGCTCCTCAAAAACGAGGTGCGCCGATACCTCCAGAAGAACTCCTCCATACCGGTGGTCATGTACTCGTTTACCCAGACAACAAAGGCAGACGAGCTCCTCACCCGCATGGAGGCGCTCCAGACCATAGCCGAGCGCAAGCATCTCCTTGCCCGCAAGAAACAAGAAGGCCTTACCATGGGCATCGACTCGGGGTCGGCAACGACCAAGTGCATCATCATGCAGGACAACGAGGTCATCGGTACCGGTTGGCATCCCACTCAAACCGTGGCGCTGAGCGCCAACAAGGCGGTGGACGACGCGCTGAAGGAATCAAAGGTCAAGATGACCGATATCGAGGCGATAGGTACCACGGGCTACGGACGCCACACCCTCGGCAAGCAGTACAAGGCACAGCTTGTCCAGGAGGAGCTCACCGTCAACTCAAAGGGGGCGGTCTGGACCGCCGGTTGTCAGGAAGGGGAGGCCACCGTCATCGATATCGGCGGTATGGACAACAAGGTCATAACCATCAACAACGGTATACCAGACTCCTTCACCATGGGCGGCGTCTGCGCCGGGGCATCGGGCCGATTCCTCGAGATTACCGCCAATCGTGTGGGGGCGAGCATCACCGAGCTGAGCGACCTTTCCATGAACGGCAATCACAAGAACGTGAGCATGGCGTCGTACTGTATCATCTTCGGCATCCAGGACCTCGTGACGGAGCTTGCACGCGGCGTATCCAAGGAGGACATAGCCGCAGCCGCCTGCCACTCCGTTGCCGAGCAGGTCTACGAGCAGCAGCTCCAGGAGGTCGACATTCGCGAACCCATCATCCAGGTGGGGGGAACGTCGCTCATAAAGGGACTCAACAGGGCGTTTGAGGAAATTTTGCGCATCAAGCCCGTGGTGCCGAAGCATTCCCAGTACATAGGTGCCATCGGAGGGGCGCTTCTTTCATCCGCGTTCATAGGTGAAGAATAATGGAGGTCGTGGTGAGGGGCGGGTCGCCAGAGGAGAACGGACACCTCAAGAAGCTGACCGAGGACACGTTCAAGGAGCTGGCACTTGGCAAGAAGCTGGAGCGCATCATCCTTGTCTCGGACATCGGCATTCCCGCCATCTATCTCGGCTGCCGATTCAAGCGCGATGTGCAGCCGGTGGTGCTCTCCGACATCGCCCGCATCAGGGAGCAGGGAGGGGAGACCCGCCTGCAGATAACGGAGGAGCGCTACTACGACGAGGTCCTTTCCGTGCTTGCGAAGCGCTACGGCGTCGAGTCTGTGGTCCAGGACGAACGCAACATCATCTTCGTGAAAGGCATCTTTCCCGATCTGGAAAAAACGGTCGTGTACGACTTTACCGAGGAGGTGCGCGAACACATCATCGACGCCCTCTGGCACATCCTGCCTGAAGGGTTCAAGGTGCGCAGATTTGTCCATTTCGAGGATGGATTCGTGGGGACGGTCTCCGATGTGCCTACCATCAGGGAGTTTGACATCCAGATGCAGGCGATAGCAGACGAGATGGGGGCTGGATGGCATGTTTAAGATGTTCGTGTTCAAGGGCAACATCTACCGCCACGACGAAATTGTCGACCTCATCGAGGACCTTGGCGGCATCGTCATGCAGAAAACACCCATGCAGACGGAGGTCGATGTCGTCTTTGCCATGCCCGAGTACGACCTGGCGTACCTTCGCGAGCGGGCAAAACGCCTCAAGGGGGAAATTCTCGACATTCCGTTTGGCGACATGGAGATAGCCATCGTTGCCCCGTCCCTTTCACGCCACCACTTGCCGCACCCGGTGTGCGACATCTCTGAGTTCCTCCGCCGCTACGGCGCCACCACCAACATCGTTGGATTGGCGAGAGGCTATGGTAAGACCATTTTCCAGATATCCGACAAGGAACGGCACATGATACGTGAGCACGACGCCGCCATCTTCTCCTTCGGCATCTACGGCGAGTGCATCCTCCTCAAGGCGAAGGCACTCGCATCCTTCACGCTCCCGCACATCATCTGCGGGGGCCCTGCCGAGATCGAGGGTGTTGACCACTACATCGGCAACATGGGGCGAAAGGCCTCGCGGATGAGAAGTGCGGAGGATATTGCCACCCTTGAGGAGGTCAAGCAGCTGCTCCAGGAACAGGTAGAGGAGCGGAGAAAGGAAATAGGAAAGGACCCCTATATCTTTCCGCCCCCCTATATCAAGCGCGCCATC
>JAHKLV010000046.1 GCA_020854925.1 Candidatus Methanofastidiosia archaeon
CAGGGCGCCGTATTATCTTCTCTATGAAACGGGGGACGGTGCGGTGCGTAGCGTGCGAAACATTTCGGCACAGTCCCGCGGCCAGCACGAGGGGCCCATCGAACAGCTCTACGATGCAGGAGTGCGCGCCATCGCCTGTTCGGGCATCGGCCCTGCGGCCATAGACTTTGCCACGGAGCTTGGCATTCCTGTCTGCTTTGGCCGAGCCCGCACCGCGGGCGAGCTCATAGAAAAGTATCGCGAAGGCGGGCTCGAGTCCCTTGCCGACGGCTCGCCCTGCCAGCCCTTGTAAGCCTAGAGCTCCTTGTTGATGCGTTCTTTGAGGCACCGGGTCTGTTCTTCGACATAATAAATCATCATGTCTTTCACCTTTTCCCGGGGTATGGAGGTGTAGGTAAAGTGGTAACCCCTGCGCAATCCTCGCTTTTTTCTGAGGATAAGCCCCTTGCTCATGAGGTTTGAGAGAGCCTTTTGTATCGTGCTCCGGTGTTTGTTAGTCTTTTCCGAGAGCTCGACAGCGGAAAGGTGCTCATCGAAGAGGAGGAAAAGGATGTGGGTCTCCAGCTCGTTGAGGGTGAGAACGCCCGATACAAGGTCATGTATTTCTATTCCTTCTATCTGGCTTGGTGAACATAGGTTCTTGCTGAATGGGTTTTTCACCGTCACGGCTTCAACTCCCAAAAAAGGGAAAGGTATCTAGAGATACCTTTTTACCATGTCAGCGAGCCGTTCCTTCGGTACGGCGCCAACCATCTTGTCGACGGGCTGGCCGTTCTTGAAAAGAATCGTGGTCGGGATTGACATCGTGTTGTAGCGCGTCGCCGTTGCCCTGCTCTCATCGACATTGAGCTTGGCTACCGCCACCGTTCCCTGCATTTCCTTCGCCAGGGCGACGATGGTCGGGGCAAACATCTTGCACGGCATGCACCACTCTGCCCAGAAGTCTACAAGGAGCAGGGAGTTGTCCTTGAGAAGCTGGTCAAAGTTCTCGTCTGTCGCGTGAATCGGTTCTGCCGGGGCCGCGTTGGCCTTAAGCATTTCTTCCATCTTCCGTTTCTTGATATCGTCTACCTCATCCATGGATTCACCATCTTTTCATATTGGCAGGAGATATATAAATTTATCCGTAAGATAGGTGTTAGCTTTGCACATGTTTTTCTTCAAAACATTTTAATGCCTGCCTCGTGCACATACCCTCATGTGCCTCGTACTTGCAGGCGGCCATGCGCTCGTTGATGGTGTTGCCGTGCGATGTGATGTCAGTATCGCCGACGGCGCCGTAATTAGCGTGGGGCGGGCGTGTGAGGGCGGGGAACGATGTGATGCGTCAGGCCTTGTCATCGTCCCCGGCCTTCACAACGGCCATATGCATGCGGCGACCTCCCTTCTTCAGGGCATGCCTCGCACCGGCACCCTCGATTCATGGGTCTCCTCTCTGTGGCGCTTCGAGTGCGGCATCACCCCGAAGGAGGCGTACTGGGGGTCCCTCTATGCCGCATGCCGCATGCTCCTTTCAGGGATAACATCGTTTGAAGACCTTCACTTTTTCCAAGGGGAGGTCGCCAAGGCTTGTACCGAGGCTGGCATCCGTGCCACGCTATCCGAGGCGCTCATGGACCGACAACCGTGGCGTGCGCCTTCATCCGTATCCTCGTCCCTCGCCCTTGGCCGTGCCGTGCGCAACGAGCCGCTCCTTACCGCAAAAATGGGTATCGTTTCAGTGAGGATGGCAAGCGAAGCGCTCATCGACGAAGCGGTGGAAGCATACGCATCGCACGAGGGGCTGTTTTCCGGATACCATCTCCACATGGACGAGGTTCCCGCGGACAGGGTCCATAGCATGGATGCGTACGGCTGCAGCCCTACCGACTTCTTTTTCAACAAGGGCGTCCTAGCGCCCGGCACGACGGTAGCGCACTGTGTACACCCGTCTCCCCATGATATCTCCGTGCTCGCCTCGTCTGGCGCACGGATTGCGCACTGCCCCGGCTCCAATCTCGGATTACGGTCGGGCACCGCCCCTGTAGGGGCCTTTCTGGCTGCAGGGGCCACCATGTGCCTTGGCATCGACTCGCCGTCCATCTGTGACGGATACGACCTGTGGCGCGACTATCGCCTTGTCTCGCTTCTCCATGGGGTGGCGCCCCGCAGTGTCCTGCCCCTGATGGCCGGAACCGCCGGGGTGCACCCCGGTATGCCCGCTGACCTGGTGTTTCTTGACCGGCGCGCCTTCTTTCCCCACCGTGATGCCGCTGGCTCCCTGGTCCTTGCAGCGTCCCCCGCCGACGTGCGCCATGTCATGGTAGGGGGACGATTCGTGGTCAGGGACCGCACAGTGTGCACGCTCGATGCCGATCGCGTCCAGGAGCGGGCGCTCGAGGCTGCGGACGGGGTATGGTCACGGCTTGAAGCGTCTGAGTGACGCCTCGAACGGGGGGGTTGCGACCCCTTCTTCCGTGATGATACTCGATATGAGGTATGCGGGCGTGACGTCAAAGGCGGGATTGAGGACGTCTATTTCGGGCGGCGCGTTCAGCACGCCCTGCCACCGCCGTACCTCGTCTGGGTCCCGTTCCTCGATGGGAATGCCGGAACCGTCAGAGAGGGCGTAGTCGATGGTGGATACGGGTGCTGCAACGTAAAAGGGAATACCGTGGTGGCGTGCCAGGACCGCGACGCCGTACGTACCAATCTTATTGGCCACGTCACCGTTTGCCGCTATCCGGTCGGCGCCCACCACGACTTTGTGTATCCTGCCTGTGCTCATGAGGTACCCCGCCATGCTGTCGGTGATGAGCGTTGCGGGTATCCCCTCCTCTTGTAGTTCCCAGGCGGTGAGGCGCGAACCCTGGCAGAGCGGACGGGTCTCGTCCACATAGACATGGATGCGTTTGCCCTCTTCCACCGCCGCCCTCACCACTCCAAGGGCCGTGCCGTATCCCACACATGCAAGCGCGCCCGCATTGCAGTGCGTGAGGATGCCGTCACCGCTCTCGATGAGTGCGGCACCCGCCTTCCCGAGGCGCCTGTTCGTCCTCACGTCCTCTTCTGCGATGCGCTCCGCTTCCTGACGGAGGGCGGTAACGGCTTCGGGGGGTGTGGCGACAGCCAGGAAAACGTTCCGCTGCCTGTCTACGCCCCACGATAGATTCACCGCCGTAGGCCGTGCGGACGCGATGGCGTCAGCGTCGGCAGACACCGCACGCACGAAATCTTCATGGGTACGGTGGCGGTGGGCAATGGCGGACAGGAAGACCCCGTATGCCCCCGCGGCCCCCAGTGCCGGGGCGCCACGCACCCTGAGTGACTGAATCGCCTCGATAAGGCATTCCACTGTTTCACAGGTGTGCAGGGTCAGGGAACCGGGAAGGCGTGTCTGGTCTATCATGACAACCGCGTCCCCTTTCAGAAAGATGGTGTGCATGGTATGGGGTCGTCAGGCGGGGCTTTTATTGATTGTGCCGCCGTACCGCCCGCGCACGCCGTGCCTGCACTTGGTGTCGCCTCATGAGCGACAAAGAAAAAAACGCCAGGGCAGAGACGATGACGATGGTGGCGCCTGACGCCAGGTCTGCGTAGTACGAGGCCATGAGACCCGTAGTGGCAAGCACCATGCCCGCGCCGGTGGCAAGCACCATCATGCCGCGTACCGTGGTGGCATAGAGGCGGGCTATCGATGCGGGTATGGTAAGGAGGGCGATGACGAGGATGACCCCGACGACCTTGATGAGGATAACGATAGAGAGGGCGATGAGGCAGAGGAGCAGTACGTAGAGCCACCGTGTGGGTATGCCGAGCGTCTCGGCATATTCCTCATCAAAGGCGATGGCGAGAAACTCCTTGTAGAGCGCAGCCACCGTGCAGACGATGCCAAGGCCCAGTGCCGCCATGAGGGCGAGGTCGGTGCGTGATACCGCAAGGATGTTGCCGAACAGGTAGCTGAACAAATTCACCGCATACCCCTTGCTCAGTCCCACGAAGATGACGCCCGCTGCCATGCCCACCGCCCAGAGGATGCCGATGGAGGTGTCCTCCTGCAGGTCCATCCGGTCCTTTGAGGCACCTATCGCCAGGGCGGCGAGAACTGAAAAGCCCAAGGCCGCGAGAAGCGGATTCACGCCGAGGTAGTACCCTACACCAATGCCGCCGAAGGAGAAGTGGGCGATGCCGCCGCTGATAAAGACAATACGCTTGAGCACCACGTAGACACCGATGATGCCGCAGATGACGCTGGCGAGCATCCCGGCAAGAAGGGCGTTTTGCATGAATTCGTATGATAGGATCTCCAGCATCAGTGTTCCTCCAGGACACGGTGGGGTACGCCGTGGGCTATGAGCTCAACGGGGCAGTGGTACATCTCGGCTATGGTCTCCCGGGGAATCTCCTTGCCCCCATGTGAGTAGAGCCGCTTGTTGATGCATGCTATCGTCTTGACATGGGAGGAGACGGCGGTGAGGTCGTGGGTCACGAGCACGATGGTCATGGACTCGTTCAGCTCGTGGAGCAGGGTGTACAGCTCGGATTTTGCCGCAGGGTCGACGCCCACGTTGGGCTCGTCGAGGAGGAGAAGCTCCGGTTCGTTTGCCAGCGCACGAGCGATGATGACGCGCTGGCGCTGACCGCCCGAAAGATGGTCAAAGGGTCGGTCACGGTGCGCAAGCATCCCCACGCGACCGAGGGCTTCGTGTGCGGCTTTCACATCTTCCTTCGTGAATCGGTGGAACAGTCCCCGGCGTCCGCTCCGCCCCATAAGCACCACTTCATACGCGGTGATGGGAAACCCGGTGGCATAGTGCGCTGTCTGGGGCACGTATCCTATTTTTGTTCTGCTCCGCTTCGGCGATGTGCCCAAGACGCTCACCGTTCCGGCAATCGGTTCGAGCATGCCGATGAGCACTTTGACAAGGGTCGTCTTCCCACCTCCGTTGGGCCCGATGATGGCAAGAAAGTCCTTGTGTTCGATGTCCAGGGAGATGTCGTCAAGGACCACCTCCGTGTGGTAGGCTACGCTCACGTTTTTGATGCTGATACACGGGTCCCCGCCATCGTCGTTCATGCGAGCCCCTCACTGAGTGCATCCGCGGCGGCGTCCATACCTGCGAGGTAATCCTCGGAGAGGGGATTAAGCGCCACGACACTGCCACCGATGGCTGTCGCAATCGTGCGGGCGTCGTCAGGGCTGTACTGCGGTTCTATGAACACCACCGTGATGCCGAGGTCTCGCGCCTGGTCGATGATTGAGCGCATATGTTCTGGCCCGGGTTCTTTTCCGTCTTTCTCTATGGAGAGCTGAACAAGGCCGTAGTCACGCGCAAAATACGACCATGCCGGATGAAACACGAGGAAATGGCTACCCTGCATCGATTCGAGGCGCGCGGTAATGGTTGCATCAAGCGCTTCGAGCTCGGCAAGGTACGCATCCCTGTTTGCTGCGTATTCGTCGGCGTGGGCAGGGTCTAGGGTCATGAGTGCGTCGGCGATACGGTACACGCCGTCTTGTGCCACCGTTAGGGAAAGCCAAATATGTGCGTCATAGGCGCCCACACCCCCGTGCCCGTCATCAGCATCGTCATAGAGAGGGATGAGGTCGACACCTTCTGAGATGTCCACGATGACAAGGCTCTTGTTTGCCGAGACGATCTTATCTGCCCAGTGCTCAAGCCCAACCCCGTTTTTTATCCACATGGCCGCGTCGCTGATGGTGACCATCTGCCCCGGCGTTATCTCATAGGTGTGTGGCGATGCGCCGGCAGGAACGACGGGTGTTACCGAAACGTAGGCGCCCCCCACGCGTTCCGCCCATTCAACATAAGGGGGGATGCTTACGATAATGCCTATTGTGCCATCGTCGGTCCCCCCCGACGTAATGCAGCCCGCTCCTAAAAGGGCGAGAAGGAGGATACCCAGGACCAGTGAACGGTTCATACACACACCACAGCTACGTACGGTATGATTATTAAAATATAAATAATTAATTATTAAGATATTAACAAAGATTTTTAAATACTTATTAACATGGCATAGTATGCCCGTTGTCAGTGTCTCTATAAACGACCGGCTCCTTTCTGAGCTTGACATGGTGCAGCGAGTGCTGGGCTTTTCAGGGCGCTCTGAAGTGTTTCGTGCAGGCGCCCGTCTTCTTATCCAGGATGCCAAGGCTGCACAGGAGCTGGAGGGGGAGCAGGGCGGGGTCCTTATCGTTTTGCATGGAAAGGGCTCCGAGTCGGACATCACCGTGGCAAAACACGAGTATGAGGACATTGTCGATACCCAGCTCCATAATCACTCCCTAGAAGGAAAGTGCTTGGACATCTTTATCCTGAAGGGGAATGCGATGCGTCTTCGCGACATGGCCCGCCATGTCACCGCCTGCGGCGAGGTGGATTACGTGAAACTTATCACGCCCTATTGAATCGTGGATTCACCCCTCACCCGTCCGGGTAGGATAATGCATTTCGGGATGCTAGGGATAAAGACTTAATATCATTATAATGAGTATCGTATATTAAACGCGCACCTGTATATATACTCCTAGTACTATGCATCCTATGCTCTGCTTGCATAGTCAGTACTGACACCATATCCGGGCCCACTACGGTGGCGCCTACCTCTACCCCTCATCCAGAGACGACATCCGCACCCTCAACGACCTCCCCTCCAACGACGACGCCGGCACCAACGGCCCCCCCGGGCACGTGTCCTCCGGTCGAGTGCACCCCTTCATGGCCCCAGCTCCAAAACACGGACAATCGGGCGTACAGTACATGCGAGATACCCCTCAACCTGCAGCTTCTTTGGAGTACGCAGGTCGATACCATAACGCGCAATGCGCTTATCGTTGCCAACGGCCGGGCATACGTCCCCGGAGACACATCGCTGCACTGCCTCGATGCGGAGACCGGCACACTCCTGTGGTCGTACCATGCAGCGAATATCCTGAACGGGACGCCCGCATATTGCGACGGCCGGGTCTTCCTTGGCGACAAGGCAGGAATCCTCCACTGCATCGATGCAGACACCGGCGAGCGCACCTGGACGCGCCAGATAGACGAGAATCCCGGCGGATTCAGCTCGTTGCTTGTGGCAGACCGTAAGATATACGTAAATACGGGGGCACGTCGCGCCATCTGCTGCATCGACACGGAGACTGGAATGATTGTCTGGGAGCACGATGCAGGCCAAAAATACCTCGGAACCCGGACACCGAAGATGGCGTACGTTGACGGGCTTCTCTACGTTCCCACCTCGGAGGACGGCGTGTACTGCATGGATGCATGTACGGGTGACGTCATCTGGCACAACGACTCCATGTTCTTGAGAAACTGTCGCTGTCGCCCCATCGTTACGGAAAACGTTATCTGTGTAAGCACCATCGGCAATGTCTTCGGCTTGGCATCCGACACGGGGGACATCGTATGGTCCTTTTACACTGGCAGCCCGTACGTCCCGAAAGTCTCCTCCGACGGCATCTGCATATACTTTGGGGTCTATGACGGGCCCTTCGCAGGGGACCTCGTCTCGCTTGACATACGCACGGGTGAACTCAACTGGCAGGTGCCCATAGGCGAATCCCTCTTGTCTGGGTGCGCTCCCCTCGTTACGCCCGACTACCTCCTGGTCTTCGAGCGGAGTGGACCCGACCCTGCCTACGCCTCCCTTGGGAAGAATGAAGAGATTTCCTACCTTCTGCACATCCTAGACCGGAAAACGGCCGTAATACTGGGTACGTACGGGAGCGTGAGAGGAAGCAGCGTGGGAATTGCCATAGTCAACAATCGTATCTACTTCTGCACCCATGACGGGCAAGCGTACTGTCTCGGATAGGGAGAGCATCCACCCCCTTCCTGTCGTGGGGCACAAAAGATATGCCCGGAGGGCGTTGTGGGAATGCATCTGGGTCTGTACCGCTCCGTTTCTATG
>JAHKLV010000088.1 GCA_020854925.1 Candidatus Methanofastidiosia archaeon
CTGAGACAGAAGCCCGGGAGCCGTATGCTCGGCGCCGTACCAAGCCGCATACGCAGCCGCGTCGCGCAGGCGGAAGTCGGCACTCAGGTCGATGACTTTCACCTCGGGGTCAAGGGACAAAAGCTCCGAGGCAACGCCAATGGCAGCCCCGTGGGGGACGGCGCAAAAGACGACATCGGAGTCCTTTGCAACGGTCTCGGCGTCGTATTCCTCAAAGACGGCGCGCGTTACCCCGCGCAGCGAGGGATGGTGAGCATAGAGCGGCTGTCCCCTGCTGGACGTGGACGTAAGGTGCGAAAGCGATATGAGCGGATGGTTGAGGAGAAGGCGTATGACCTCTCCCCCGAGGTAGCCGGTGGCACCGACTACCGACGCTTTGATGGGTTCGGATATTGCAGATGTCATGGTCGTCACGATACACAGTGTTTAATATAGTTACTGATGGATTAATATCAAATTTTTGGTCCAAATGTCGTATTTCGAATAATTTGTCAAATCAAATCAGGACGATACGACCCGTGCCGAGCCGGCCTTCTCAGGCCCCTCTGACCCTAACGGCAATGCTTATAACTTCAGAGAGGCAAGAGTACGGTATGTATGCGGAGGAGGAGCGGGCATTTGTAGGTGGATGCATTGCCGCACTCTCGACATGGGATGCCTCAGCCACGGATAACACCTGCCTCGTGCAGTATGCCATCACCTCTGCGGCGGTGGTTCGCGGCTTCCCCCTCACCATGGGCTTCGGCACCTGCGGGCGGGAAACGCCCATCCTTCGTGCCTGCCCCGCCGCTTCGGACACCGCCACGGACAAGGGATGCTCGCCAGCCGACGAGAAGGCATGTATCGCGTTTGCCGAGGCGTATGCGGAGCTCTACGAGACCGACCCGTACTTTTTTGTAGAAGATTACCCCCAGCCGTACCGCGCCATCTATGAGCGCCATATCTTCTTTTCCGAGGCGCTGCGCACCTATGGCGCCCGGTGCCACACCGAAGGGTACGAGCCCGGGGCACGGCCGCTTGAACGCCTCCTTCTTGACTACGGGGGGCATCTGGGACACCTTCCGCATCACGCACACGATGTTGTGCTGGCCTACCTTGACGTCGTGGACAACATCGTGCTCAAGGAAGGCATCCTCTGTGCCGAATGCCCGCCCTGCCGCCACCAGCTGTGGGAGGCGGTGATGCTCGCCTATGACGGCATGCCATCAGGCGAGACCGTCTGGTCACTTGTCGCACCCTACCTTCTCTCCCTCGAGGGGATGAGCGCACCGTACGAGGCGGTGCGCGGCTGCGAGCACTACGAGGTCCTCGTATCGCACATGCACCAGCGCGTACAGGCGCTCGAGCGTCTTGCCTGCTCCATGGGCATCTATCCCACGAGGGAGGAACTCGAGGAAGAGCTGTGCGAATCGTGCCGCTGCCTCTCGGAGGAGGATGTGCGGCGCATGCGCGAGGCCGTGGAGGATGACCCATGACGCGCATCTTCCTGGACACCGGGCCCCTTAGGGGGGTGGTGTGGGAACACGACAAGTACCATGCGGCGTGCGCCGCCTTCTTTTCCCAACATCCCCTTGAGCGGGAACCCTATTTTGTCTGCGACACGGTGAAAAGCGAGGTGGCAGGATTCCTCCGCCGCCTTGAAGCGCTCCCCCTTGACTATGAGGGGAGACGACAGGTAAAGAACATGCGCAAGACGATTACCGCCTACCTTGCCGTCATGGAACGCTTGAACTATGCGGAGGATGGCGGCTACGAAGAGCTTGTTGCTCGCCTGCATGAGGGCCTCAAAACGAAGAACAGCGGCGGCAAGGAACCGAACCAGGAAAACGACGCCAAGATTGTCGCTCATGCGCTCATCTGCGCCTACCGGGGCGGAGGCGCCATCCTTGCGACCGTCGACGCCCGGGACATCGGTGACAACGAGCGCCTTTTCAACACTATCTTTGCAGAGGTGGCAGGAGCGGACGCCGACGGCGTGCTCACCGTCAGGTGTCTCATCTAGTCGAGCGTGGCGTTACCGTTCCCCCGCTTCACGTCACGCTCCCACATGCTGCCGCCAGCCGCCTCCTTTACCGCTACCGCCGTCTTTTGGCCCAGGATGCGTGCCAGGCGCTCCAGGGGGGCCTTTCTGACATCTTCGGGGCTCTTGATGCCCAGGGCATACAGGGACCGCGCACGCACGCGGCCGATGCCCCTGATGCGGACCAGTTCCACAAGCTCGGCACCGACACCGTGGGTCAGGCGGAAGGTGAGGCTGTCGAGCTCCCCCCACGGTTCGCCCTTGACACGGGCAATCTCCCGAAAGGCAAAGCCAAGCCACTGCGCCGTTTCCCTCAAGCGGTGGAGGTCACCCGGCCCGATATCATAAAAGTCACAGATCTCCCTTTCGGGCCGTTCGCATATCCAGTCATGGAGGATGGAAGCGGTCTTGACCTCCGAGAGGAAGAAGGCGTAGTCGTCAGGCTCGTACCAGGGGTCTGGCACCTCGGCAAGAAACGCGTCATGCCGCTCGTGAGCCACGAGGTCATAGGTTTCTGCCTCACCACGGCGCAGGTACAGGCGCGGCATATCCGGGGTGTGGCACAGCGCATGGAGAACGCCAAAGGGATCCCTTCCCGCGCCCGCAAGGCCTGCGAGGATGACGCCAGAGTGGGGGTCGATGTAGAGCTGCGCAATGCGCCTGCCAAGCGGCGTCGCCACAAGCTCATCGTCGCCCGATATGAGGCCTTCGCGGCGGAGGTAGCCGATAACCGAGGCAACGCGGGAAAGCACCTCGTCGGCACCGAACTGATGGGAACACAGCGTCCGCTCGAAAAACGACGTGACCTCGCCAAGGGTGGCATGAGGGACGCACAGGGCGAGCACGTGGCTGCGAAGCGCATCGTCAGAAGCGAGTTTCGAGGTGACTCGCTCGGTGTCGGCACGCAGGTACTCGTCCATGAGCCGCTCGCCCTCGTCCTCGGACTTGGCCACCAGCACCGACTCGCCGGCGCTGTCGTACTTCGGCCGCCCGGCACGCCCCATCATCTGCTGGACCTCGAGCACCGGAATCGGCCGATTCCCGAGATTGGCGTCGTAGCGGCGCCAGTCCCGCACGATGACGCGCCGGGCGGGAAGATTGACCCCCGCTGCGAGCGTGGGGGTGGCGACGATGACGCGTATGTCGCCATTCCGGAAGCGGCGCTCCACGAGCGCGCGGTCCTCCCTGGCAAGCCCTGCGTGGTGGAACGCCACACCGCCAGAAAGACAGGACGCAAGCTCCTCGCCGAGCGCCGTATCGGAGACCTCCTTCGTCCAGTCAACGGGGAGGGATGACCCTGGCGCAAGCACCGCCTGCGACGGCGTCGAGGTGCTTGGACGTGAAGCGACACTGCGGCGGGAAAGGTAGGGGGCGAGCTTGCGCGCCACCGACTGGGTGGAGCGGCGTGAATTCACGAAGACAAGCGCCTGCCCGCCGTCGGCAACGCTGTCAGCCACGAGCGCCTCGGTGGGATCGGCGCGCTGGACTGACACGGGGCGTGACGAGCCGTCCTCAAAGACGATGTCCTCACCCCAGTAGACACCCTTTTTGAGCGGCACCGGGCGCCAGTCGGAAAGCACGAGACGTGCCTTGAGCCACGCTGCCACCTCGCCGGCGTTAGAGACCGTGGCTGAGAGCGCCACCACCTGGGCGTGTGAAAGCTTGGCCATGACCACCTCGAGCGTGGGGCCGCGCCCGGGGGCATCGAGAAGATGCACCTCGTCGACGACCACCAAGGCAACGTCGTCGAAGAAATGCTGCTCGTGGCGCAGGAGCGAGTCGCACTTTTCCGAGGTGGTGACGACCACATCGTACCGGCGCAACCAGGGCTCCTCAGCGTCATAGTCGCCGATGGAAAGCACGGCATGCATCCCGAGGGAGCACAGGTCGGCATACTTTTCCTCGGCAAGGGCCTTGAGAGGCACCACGTAGACCGCGCGCCTTCCGCGCATGAGGGTGCGCGCGATGGCAAGGTATGCGATGAGCGACTTGCCCGATGCCGTGGGGACAGCTGCCAAGAGATTGGCCGTTCCCTCAAGGTACCCTGTGCGCACCGCCTCCTCCTGGGTGGGATATAAAACATCATACCCCGCCATGCGGAATTCCCGGACAAAGGCCTCGGAAAGGCCGCACTCCCCGATGTCCATGCATACATTTAAAAAAGGCCTCTTAAAAAGGCTTTTGGGGATGAATCCATGCTACAATACGCGTATGAAGAAAACGAAATCCAGGAGGTTGTCGCCAGGGAGGTCATCGATTCCCGCGGCAATCCCACGGTCGAGGTAGAGGTGGCAACAGAAGAGGGGCACGGGACTGCCATCGTTCCCTCAGGTGCATCCACGGGGTCGCACGA
>JAHKLV010000123.1 GCA_020854925.1 Candidatus Methanofastidiosia archaeon
CAAAAAGACCTCTCCTTTTTTCCGAAGATTACGCTCGAGGACGGCCTGCGCGAGACGGCGGCCTACGGTTCCGCTCATCCCTGCACGAGGTCGTAGGCGACGAAAAAGAGAAGCGCCACGATACCGGTGTAGACCATCACCTGGAACGCCACGTCCGACCCGTAGAAGTAGAGCCGGTACAGGTCGTTAGTCACGAGCCCGTAAAAGACGGTGACGATGGCAGCGAGGATGAGTGCCGGTACCGCAACGCTTACCGCATGGTGGCGCCTGGACCCTTTTGGCATACCCCCTTCCACCGACAGGGAAAAGAGGAGCGGAACCGCCACGAGGAGCGTGTAGAGCACCGCCGCATAGGAAAAGACGGACGTCACCTCGAGCCGCGTGGAGGTGACAAGCGCAAGCACCACCGGCGGCACCACGGACCCCTGGCGCTCATGCCGGAAAGTCTGGTAGAAGGACACGGCAAGAACGCCCGCACCGAATCCAAGCACGGCAGGGGCAGGCCCCGTGAGCGCGAGGATGGCAAAAAGGTATGCCGAGACAAGTAGGCGCGCGGCGGTCATGCGGACCGCCTCCCGATGCGCTTGTACACATATTCGGCGTGGTCGTAGGGCGAGCCCTCGATAACCGCGACATGGGGCATGGCGCGAAGCCGGACGAGGTGGCGGCGGCGCTCCACGTACTGGGCATAGTAGCGCGAGGCCTCCTCTTTTGAGAGGTCGTCAATCGAACGCGAAAACCAAGGCAGGTAGGGCACGATGACCGTCACCATGACCGCCTCCCGATTGGCCCGCGCGACGGCGCGCACCATGCGTCCCGGGTCGGAAAGAAGGTCGGTGAGAACGATGACATGCGCCTTGGCTGCCACCGCCCCGGCGATGCGGGAGAAGGCGTCCTCGGCCCCCGCACCACGGCGGGTGCCGTGGAGAAACGGCGCCAGGGTCTGAAGAAACGATGCCCCGTCCTCGACCGGCGCGCCGTAGGGGCGCGCCAGGGCATCCTCCACGTCGAGCGTGCCAGGAAGGCGGGAAAGGGACGAGAGGATAGAAGCGTACTGCGCGTCCCCCTTTCCCGGCGAAACAGCGTCAACGACGCGCACCTCGTCGTGGGAGACGAGCCCCACGCTCTGGCCGTGGAGCAGGAGGATCTTTGCCACCTGCATCACGAGAAGCACGGCGTAGTTGAGGGATGACGCCTCCCCATAGGCAGTGCGCATGGGGGGTGCACAATCCACCATGAAGGTAAAGGACGAGACGTCCTCGGACTCGAGGAGCTTTGAGACAAGGGTCTGAAGGCGAGAGACGCTCTTCCAGTCAATCTGTGACGGCCTATCCGCAGGGTCGTAGTCGCGGATGCCCTCGTACTCGTCGCCCTCCGGGCGCCCGAGCTGTGTGAGCGGCAGGCCTTCCACCGAAGCCTTGGCGGCGATGCGCTCGGCGTTACGGATGGCGTCCCTCGTGTCGTTGACGTACCGCTCCGAAGGCGCCTCCACAAATAGCTCTGAACAGTACAGCCTGTTGAGGTCGTGGCGGTAGAGCGTGGCGCCGCGCCACCGATACGTCCCCCTGCGTGAAACGGATGCCACGTAACCGGCAACGGCCTCCTCACCCGGCCGGACTACGTCCTCCGAAGAACCGTCGACGACAACTGTAATGCCATCGGGGACACCGTCACTCAGCCGCATGCGCAGGGCCGCACTGGAGGTGTTCGTGCACCTGACAAAGATGTCGGTGGGTTCCTTGGCAAAGGGTATGCCCGCCACGTCACGCATGACGGCTACCGGCGCCTCGCGAAGCACGCGTGCAAAGAGGATCCGCTCATAAAGCAGGTACAAAAGCACGATGCTCCCCATGAGCGGGGGGAAAAGCGACGCATAGAAGTACCCGTACGCGCATGCGGCCGCGGCGGCGACCATGAGCAACCTGGCAAGCGGCGTGGCCGTTATCACGGGCCTTTCCCCTGCATGAGCGGAACGGCAACCTGCGCAAGGAGCCGCTCGATAAGCGTATCAATGCCTAGGCTGTCTTCTGCGTACTCGGGAGAAGGCAGGAGACGGTGGCGCAACGCTAGCCGGCAGACATACTTTACATCGTCAGGAATGACATAGTCTCTTCGGCGTAGACATGCACGTGCCTTGGCCGTTTTTAAAATCATTTCCCCTGCTCGAGGAGAAGCTCCAATAGAAAACATGGGTGAAGAACGTGTCTCGTACACTATGTCTCGTATATAGGATAGGATTGAATCATCCACAAAGACCTCTCGGTATGCGGTGCGTAGCAAAAGATAATCAGTGCGCCTAAAAAGAGTAGATATCTCTCTTTCACCGGTAGTTTTCATTCGAAGAAAATCCAACTCCTTTTCTTTTCCCAAATATCCCATTTCAAGCTTAAAAGTAAAACGATCTGCCTGTGCAAGTGGAAGGGAATAAACGCCTTCTGTTTCTATAGGATTCGTGGTAGCGATGACCATGAACGGCTCCTCGAGAAAGAAAGTGCGCCCCTCGATGGTCACCTGGCGCTCCTGCATGGCCTCAAGAAGCGCCGACTGGGTCTTTGGCGTCGTCCTGTTTATCTCGTCGGCAAGAAGGATGTTGGTAAAGACAGGGCCTTTTCGCACCTCGAACTCACTCGTTTTCTGATTGAAAAAATAATGACCTGTTACGTCTTGTGGAAGCATGTCAGGGGTGAACTGAAGCCGGTTGTAAGAGATACCCAACGCCTTGGTAAAGGCCTTGGCAAGCGTCGTCTTGGCGACGCCGGGGTATCCTTCTATTAGCACATGTCCGCCAGCGAGAAGTGCCACGGCGATATCCTCAACGACATCCTCGTATCCTATGATAGCCTTGGCCACTTCCCCCTTGATAGCTGCAAGCATTTCATGATCTTTATCAAGAGATAATGACACAACATCCAATTCTTCTGTAGATGCTTGCTCCGCCAGGGCCTCCTGCACCGAATCATCGCCAAGAGCGATGCCGTCTGGCTCCGTGGCAGGAAGAGGATTTGTCTCGGGGGAATCAGGCATCTGGTTCCCTTCGTCCTCATAGCGGGAGAGTGTGGACTCCATGTCCTCGTAGATGCGCCGCAGGGTGTTCTGAATCTCAGAGATGTCCGTGGATTGCTGTTCCTTTTTCATGGTCATGCAGCTCCTTTCCGAAACTTCGACAGAAAGGCGTAGAGTGAGCGGACGTCCCACGCGGGAACGTCCTCGTGTATCGCATGGGCGAGGTCCCGTGCGTCCTTTGGTACCGATTCCTTTTTACCTTTGCGCCGATTCACAAGCGCCGAGGCGGCACGCGCGAAAAGCGAGGATACGGTGCGACGCACGGGAAGGATCGAACCGAGCATAAGAAGGAGCACGGCCCCCACGCCGTAGCGCAGGTAGGCGTTCTTGTTCGTGGCAAGGACGACGTCCACCACGGAAAACGCCTCGGCATGGGCAAAGTGCGCCTCGTCGACATAAAGCGTCGTGTTCCCGGCAGCCCGGGCCACGGAGATGTTGTCAAGGAGCAGTTCCCGATTGTCCTCGCGCCGGTACATATCGTTGATAAAGATGCTCGGGTCCGCTATGAGGGTGAGGACGCCCTCGCCATACGGTATACGGGATATGAGGGGAAACGGTCCCCGGCGCTCCCCCTCGTCGAAGACGCCATTCCCATTGGCATCGAGAAAGGCCGACGGCGACGAGTAGAGGTACGACGACGACACGCCGGATAGCGCGGTGGCGTGGTTGAGAAGCGCCGTGTACGGCAACGTCGAACCCCCTGACCCGAAGAAGGTGACCGGCACGAGCGCGGAGGTCTCGTACGCGAGGTCGAGGAGCGGGACGCCGGAGAAGCGGGCATCGACACCCAGGAAGGAAAGGATGTCGTTTCCCCCCCCGAAGTCGTCGGCGAGGATAACGCGCCCCCCTTCAGAGAGAAACGTCCGGAGATAAGCAAGCTCGTGTGTGCCGTACGGCTTTGAGGGGCCTATGATGA
Source organism: Candidatus Methanofastidiosia archaeon (assembly GCA_020854925.1). Lineage (GTDB taxonomy): Archaea > Methanobacteriota_B > Thermococci > Methanofastidiosales > NM3 > JAHKLV01. The sequence goes on from JAHKLV010000123.1 coordinate 3,980, forward strand.
GAAGCATCGCGTCTCGGGGGTCCGTATCGAGGTGCGTGAGGTCCCGAAGCACCGCGTTGAGGTAGATGTCCTCCGTCGTGGCGACGCTCTCGGCGCCGTAGGTGGAGATGTAATCCTTATAAAAGTCCGAACAGCCGTTCCAGCCGGTGTTAAAGACGCTATAGTCGGCCTCGCG
>JAHKLV010000077.1 GCA_020854925.1 Candidatus Methanofastidiosia archaeon
ATCTGGTTTCGGCACATCCTTATCCTCATCTATCCTCTCTCGCCGGCGCTTCTCATCCCCGCTGACATCGCGGGTGTTGACGTCTACGATGTTATACCCTACCTGGTCCCCTTCTTTTTCCTTTTTACGGCAGTTGGGTACGTGACCCTTCTGCGAGACGTAAAGGGCGGAAATGCGACGCCAAAGTCAGGAAGGTGGAAAATGGCCGCCACACCCCTGGCAATCATCCTCGCGGCACCGATTATCGACTTTTGCCTCAAGCGCTGGACCTCCCTACGCCCACCTGATGCGGCTACGCTTGTTGCCGTGCTCATAGCAGTGATTGCTGCTGTAGCCATCGGCCGTGTCGACATGCGCCGATTCGCCTCGGCCTCCCGTCGCTCGCACCCAGAGAAGTTCTTTGCCATCATCATGTGCATGTACTTTTTTATCGAGGTCTTCTCGAGGACCGAACTCGGGGCAGCCATAGGGGAGCTTGACGTACCCTTGGTGGTGCTCTGTGTGGGCATCGGATTCTTCCTTGCCTTCATCGTGGGCAGAACGCAGCTGGCAGCCGTTGTCGTCTTTCCCGCCTATCTCGGCATCACGGGCGCTGCAGGCATTGGGCCCCTTGCCTTCACCCTGACGTACGTGAGCATCTTTTTGGGATATCTTATCTCCCCCCTCCATCCCTGTATCTCGGTATCGCTCGAATTCTTCGACACCACGCTCGTGCGCGCCATCCGCATCATGGCCCCGTCGGTCATGGGCATCCTCGGCCTGATGGCGGTGCTTTTCATGCTTCTCATATAGGGGCAGCGGGAGAGATGCTGCGGCACGGCATCCTCCCGTGTTCGAAACCCTAATAAAGGAATAGATGCAGTAACCCCTATGGCAATACGAATAGAGAAACGAACTACGAGCAAGTTGGGCGACGTTGATTTTGACAACCTTGTCTTTGGGAAGATCTTTTCCGACCATATGTTCATCGCCGACTACCGCGACGGCGCCTGGCAGGATGCCCGGGTCGTCCCGTACCAGAATCTCCAGATGCCACCGGCAAACATGACCCTTCATTACGCACAGTCAATCTTTGAGGGCATGAAGGCATACTACCAGAAATCGGGCAAGGTCTGCATCTTCCGCCCCGACGACCATGCGCAGCGCATCAACGAGTCGGCGGACCGCATGTGCATCCCGCGCATCGACCCAGACCTTTTCAAGAAGGGCCTGTTCGCCCTCATCGACATCGACAGGGAGTGGGTCCCGAAAAAGGAAGGTGACTCGCTCTACATACGGCCCTTTGTCTTTGCCACCGACGAGCACCTCGGCCTCCGGCCTTCGCACACCTACTCCTTCATGATAATCACCACCCCCGTGTCGGCCTACTACGGCAAAGGCCTCCCGGCCATCTCCCTCATGTCCTCGGGCGAATACGTGCGCGCAGGGGAAGGGGGCACCGGCGAGGCGAAGGCCGCAGGGAACTATGCCGCCAGCCTCTATCCCCTTGAACTGGCACAAAAGGAAGGATACGACCAGACCCTTTGGCTCGACGGCAAGGAGCACCGCTACGTCGAGGAATGCGGGACCATGAACATCTTCTTCCGCTTCAACGACGAGCTCGTGACCCCCGACCTCGACGGCTCCATCCTTCGCGGCCTCACCCGGGACTGCGTGATGACGCTCGCGAAGGAATGGGGCTACACCGTGTCAGAGCGCAAGGTCCCCATCGAGGAGGTCATGGAAGGCGCGAAGAACGGGACGCTCAAGGAGGCGTTCGGTACGGGCACCGCGGCCATCATATCCCCCGTCGGGAAAATCCGCCACGATGCTGAGGTGGTCACCGTGGGCGACGGCGCTGCAGGCGAGCTTTCACAGCGCCTCTTTGCCGAACTGAGCGCCATACGCCACGGCGGCATCGAGGATACGCACAACTGGTGCGCCCTCATCTGACCACCGCCACCGCCTAATAATATCGAAGCATCTGCCCCGGCAGATGCCCTCTTTTCTTTGTATCATCCCCTGGCACCCCCCGGAACCCGTTCATGATGAATCCCCATGAGCGTGCACGATGCCATCGTGCGAAGGGAAAAGATACTAATGCATGCCGCCCAAATACGCCCGTGTGATGCTGCCATGAAGACAGACACGGTCATATCATTGCTGTTAAACAAAATTCTCACCATCGATGAGATCATGTCCGACGAGATACTCTACTACGAGGATGTGCAGGACCGATTGCAGGAGTATGAGGACAAGGGCATCTCGTACCTGCCCCTCAGGAATGGGAAGGAATGTTACCACCTGGAGCACAAAAAGGTGGTACCCATCGCGCTGGAACAGATAATACCTCCCTACACGCGCCTCTTTGACGAGGGACTCAAGGAAAAGTTCAGGACCCATGAAGTGCTCTTCGTTAGTTATTATGGCTCGCTCCAGGGCATGGTTCACTTTTCTGACTACAACAGGGACGCCGCCATGATATACTGTTACGGCGTCCTTTTGGAGCTTGAGCGTACACTCAGGCGTTTTTTGACTAAGAAAGGATTTACCAATGCAGATGTCGTGGCATACTTTCAATCAAGCCCAAAGAGCTACGACGATTTCAAGAGGCGGCACCGCCAAAAGCACGATGCCGACGACCGGGACGTCCTTGCTGCAGTGGACACCTTCGAACCGTTCCAGTCCTTCTTTCTTTCAGAGGTCATCTGGTTCATACAGCATCTCGTAAAGCAAAAAAAGATCGATGCACCGCTTCGGCTCAAAGAGGACGTGACCGCTTTCCGCAACATCATCATGCATGCCAAGTATCCCATACCCAACGACGGGGACGCTGATGAGGATGGACTCATCTACCGGTACGAGGACTATGCCAATTTAATGGACACCGTAGCACATATCCACGACGTCATCAAGAACGTACAGCGGTTGAGCAGGTAGCCGGCCTGTGGAATCACGGCCAGGGCATCACGGTGCCCTGTGGTTTCCCTGTGCGCCCTTTTTGAGTTTAACGCATTTTGAATATATTCTCATATATTTATATACGAGCATGTCTTCCGACTATCGGTGATACCATGAATAAAACATACTATGCAATACCACTCGTCCTTATCGTGGCCTGCATTGCTGGCTGCATCTCGGGAGGAGATTCGTCTACCTACAAGGGCGAACTCGAAGATCTTGCCCTCGACACGGGGCTCCTACCCGAAGGGTGGTACGACCACATGGAAATGGCTACCGTCGACACGTGCGTTCCCCCCATCGCTTCGGCGATAACGATTGAAGTCGCACATGCCTACAACCCAGGCAACGGTTACATCACAGCCCGCCTCTTCCAGAATGTCACGCGCGCCACCGAGGGCGATGCCGGGTCCGTGTACACTACCTTCGTAACGGGGATGGTGGAACAATACGGTGAGGCGTGGCACACCCAGCATGAGGGGGACGCTAGTCTCTCCGAATACGCACATACCGTCATCGGAGACGACTCCTTTGCCTGTATCATCGAGACCGATGAAGTCACCGACCCTGAGGAAGACGTACATGAGGAAATGACCCAGTACTACGTGGCCTTTGTGAACAAGGACATCGTCGTCACCATCCTGGTACAGGACTACCCCTCATTCATCGGCATGGAAGAAGTACTTGCCCTTGCAGCCGATATCTCGGGGCGCATCTGAAGGGCGGTGCCCTTCCCTCTTTTCTTTTTCGTCATCCTTTTATAGGTCCGTGTCAATATCGTACATGGTGTATACCATGGAATGCGACTTGAAAGCAGCCAAAGCGCTCATCGGCAACGTCAGCACGCTGGCAGACCTTATCGACTATCAGGCCGGTTCGGTGGTGAGCAGGACCATCATAGACAGGGATGTCGGCACGGTCACCCTCTTTGCCTTTGACAAGGGGGAAGGCCTCAGCGAACATACCACACCCTTTGACGCCCTCGTCTATCTTGTCGATGGCTCGGCAGAGATCACCATCTCAGGAAAGAGGCACAAGCTCTCCGCAGGACAGATGATTATCATGCCAGCAAACGAGCCGCATGCGCTGCGTGCACTTACGCCGTACAAGATGGTGCTCGTCATGATACGTTCAAACGAAAAATAGGGGTACAACCCCTTACCCCTTTTTTGCCACAATGGCATTCTCCACCACGTCGTGTTCAACCCGGGCGCCGAATCCGATAACGGAGTTCGTTATCGTGGCGTGGCGTACGGTAGCTCCGGAGAGGATCACCGAATGACTGATGTCGCTCTCTTCTACGCAGGCGTCGGGAGCTGATACGTATGCGGTCTTTGAGAGCGTGCAGTTGGCTTCTATGTACGACTCCCTCGTTCCCACATCATGCCATATCCCCTCATGGGCATGGGCTGCAAGCAGCCCTTTTTCTGCCAAACGGGGAAACACGTCCCGCTCGAGCGATGAAGGCCCCTCTCCTGGAATGAAGGAAAAGACCTTTTTTGTACAGTAGTAGATACCGGCGTTGATGCGCCCTGGCGTATGATTTGAAGCCTCTTTTTCAGAAAAGGAGGTGACACGTCCGTCTTTCTCTTCTATCCTTCCGTACCGGGACACATCAGGTACGGGGACGGTGGCAAGCACACAGGATACCGACTTGTGTGCACAGGCTGCGAGCGTTTCGGGACGACAGTCACTGACGATGTCGCCGTTAAGCACCACGAATGAATCACCGAGAAGCTCCCGGGCATTCCGGACCGCACCGCCGGTGCCAAGAGGCGTATCTTCGTGATTCACCACGACGTGACCAAGGTCTGTTTTGGAAAGAAACTCCCGAATCCTGTCCTCGAGGTAATTGGTCGCCAGGAATATCTCATCGCATGCTGAAAGCATGGCTACCTGGTGTTCAAGGATAGTGATGTTGTTGACGGGGAGGAGACACTTGGGTACCGTATACGTCAGGGGGCGTAGACGTGTGCCAAAGCCGCCCGCAAGCACAAGGGCTTTCATACCGTTACCTTGTGACGCTGATATAAGAAGATATTGAAACGAAAAAAGAGGGGGGGCCGGGCGGCCCCCGTCATGCCTTACTCGGCGGTGGCGGTAAGGGTGATGGACTCGAGGATCTCGTCGCCCATGCTCAGGCCCTCTGACTCTATCCAGAAGGAGATCGAGACGGTGTGGCCCACGGCGAGGTCGAAGGTGCAGGTAGGCACTACGACGGCGGGTCCTGCGGCCTCAGCCTGGAACAGGACGGCCCAGGCGTTGTCGCCTTCCCACGTGAGGGTGACCGAGACGGGCTGGGTGCCGTTGTTGGTGACGGTGAAGACGTCGGCGAAGTAG
>JAHKLV010000198.1 GCA_020854925.1 Candidatus Methanofastidiosia archaeon
CGGGCCCGCGTGTCAGACCGACACCGTTGTTTCCAGCGTTTCTATCATTCTTAATCCGCCAGTCATCGATTACACCACCGACCCCATAACCTACGCGTACTGCGGGGTATCGAACAGCCATACCATGACCCTCTACAACAGGGGGTGCTGTGCAGACGACTTTTATCTCATCATTGACGGGTTGGACGGCTTTGACGTCACGGTCACCTCGGGAAACGCCACCTACGGCACGTACCCATACGGCACCGGATTCTCTTTTCACGATTCCATCCCTGAGGGGACGCCGAGTGTCCCGAGCGAGACGGTGCTTTCATTCGATCTTGCCCTTTCCGACCCCTGTGGAGCGCTTCCCAGTGGTACGGCGGTCTACCGCCCCCACTACACCTACCGCGGCACCTGTGACGAGCTCTACCGTCCGCCGGTAAAGGTGGGCAGCTACGGGGTGACGGGCGCCCCCTCGCTTTCCGTCTCCAAGACCGCCGATGCGGCGGAGGCGCAGCTGGGAGACACCATCACCTATACGCTTTCGGCAACCTACACCGGCGATGCCACATGCGGGTCCACCGTTACCATCGTCGATACCCTTCCCGCGGGATGGGGCGGTTCCTCGATAACGGACAACGGAGGGGGTACGGTCCAGACCGAAGGTGCAACGACCACCATCACGTGGGAGGTGCCCATCGGCGACCTTCCCTGGTCGGCAACGGTGGTGCTCACCGTTCCAGAGGACTGTGCCTACTGCGGCACGCTTGCCGTAAACAGCCTGGAGGCAACGACGCTCGAGTGCTGCGAGGGTTGCACCCTCTCTGCAGCGGCTTCAGCGACAACGGCCATCGAGTGTGACATCGAGAATCTGGTGACCTCCACGAAGACGACATCCTCGTCACAGGGCTACGAGACGTGCACGCCGATAACGTACACGAACACGTACACCTTTGCCGACGATGCCGCATGGGACGGCATCGCCCTCGACGGCATGATGTTTTATGAGGAGCGGGCCAACGCCCAGGCCTATGTGCCCGGTACCCTCTCCCTTACCTTTGGCGGCATCCCCGTGATCGGTGTCGTGCCGACGTCCGGGACACCCATGGCCATCGACCTTTCATCTGCAGACTATACCGCCTTTGGCGGTAGCGCCCCTGTTGTCCGCAACGGTGTTCTTGTTGTCACCTACGACCTCATCACCACGGACGCATCCCTTCCCCAGTGCTCCGACTCGTACACCTTCTATGACTGGTCGTACCTTGACACGGGTGCAGACCCTGCCGCTGGGTCGTGTTACCGCGTCCTCAGCCGTGTGGCGTCAGTCACCACCAGGCACGCCGTGATGTCACTATCGGTGAGCGGACTTCCCGACCCCTTTGTCGACAGCTGCGGCACGTATCCGGTGACGCTTACCCTCTCACGCGCCGATGCTGCCTACACCCCCTTTGACGTTCTCGCAACGCTCACACAGGATAACTACTGTGTCGATCTCGATTCCATCTCTTATGTCACACAGGGCGGCTTTGTACCCACCCTCGTACCGGGGCCGGTCCTTTCATGGGACTTCGGGGACTATTTTGTTACGAATGATACGGCCATCATACTCCTGGATGTAAGAAAGCGGTGCAGCACCGATACCCTGCTTGCCGCAACGGTGTCGTGGAACGGCCTGTGCTCTCGGGGACTGGTGCCACGGTCGTGCCTTGCCACGGCAACCGATGACGCCCGCTACCTCGATGCCACCCTTGGCATTGTGCTTACACCTGAGATTGTCTACGCGACGGCAAGCACCGTGGCCATGAAGACCTATGTCTTTAACACAGGTTCCGGCGCTGCCTACGATGTCTGGGTGGACCTTGACCTTGCCGACGACCTGGAGCTCGTCTCCTACACCCTTTCATGGCTTGGCGGCAGCGTCCTCGGGCCGGGAGACTACCAGTTCTCAAGCGGAATCTCCCACACAGGTGCACCGCTTGAACCCGGTGCCACCTGGCTTGTGGCATCCATCCCGGCGGGCGAAACGGTCGTCCTCACCATCGAGGCAGAAATAGTGGGGTGCACCGATCTTTCCGGGACCACCGCAACGGCGGGATGGGGTTGCTGCGGAGATTCCTGCCAAGCGCCGGTTTCTGACCAGTCCTCTGTCGTGCTCCTTCCCACAGGTGTCGTCGTCTCCTACGACCTGCCCAACACCATCGGCGTCTGCTACACCGATACGGTGGAGGTCATCGTCAAGAACACGAACGTTACCGCGGTCTACGATGTGGAACTGAGTGTCACCCTCCCGACGGGCCTGTCCTACTACCCGTCGCCATCCCCGCCACCACAGGACGATACCGCCACACCGCTTGTGTGGACCTCGGCGGAGATACCCGCGCTTGCCACGCTCTCCCCCGGCGCGACGGTCGTCGTTTCCTTTGATGTATATGCAGAATGCCAGTACAACGGTTCCGGACGGGTCTCGTCTACGGTGGACTACACGAAGATATGCGGTCTCCCGGACTCTGCAAGCGCCACGAGCGCCGCCATCGGCCGTTCGCGGCCTTCGATAACCATTGCAAAGACGGGGCGCAACATTACACAGGGCGTCACCTCCTATGGGGAAACGATTGACGCGGTACCGGGGGACCTCGTCGAGTGGCGCATCGTCCTTACGAACACGACGTCACTCGGTGCCCCCTATGTGGCGTTCTGGGACGATTTGCCCGCCTCAATGGACTTTGTATCCATATCGCCCCTGCCGGCCATCGGCTCGGGGACCACCGGCGACCCGTGGGTGCATGGGGCGCTGCTCGGAGGCGGCTCGGCAACCTACGTGGTGACGGCACGGGTGCGTGATTCTGGTGGCTCGTGCACCACCAGTGCCGTGGTAAACAGGGCCTACGTGGCCTACGGGTGTTCTGCCGGCTGCATCATCCTTACCCGGAACAACACGGCATCGCTTCGAACTTCCCCCGTGTTCACGGTGACCGAGTCGGTCCTTGGGACGGCCACCACCTGCGATGCCACGCTTCGCATCGTGGCAAGCAAGGTGGGCCCTCCGGCGTATGGGTCCGAACTTGTCGCCACCATACCTGACGGGTATGCCTACGCGAGCATGGTGGGCGGGCCTGCGCCATCCTCCTGGGACGCCTCTTCCATCACGTGGGACCTCGGCACCGTGTTTGAGGTGTGGGGCAACGCCTCGCAGACACTGGAAGTTGCGCTCATCGCGGATGGAAGCCGGTGCAGCGTGACCACGCCGGTCACCGCCACGGCAACGATGCACTTTGAAAACGCCTGCGGCACCGCTTTGTCAAGGACGGGAAACACCGTCACCATCGTGCCACAACGTGCCGATTTTTCGGTCTCGCTTACCCCTTCAGTCCAGACCGTATCCTCACCGGGCTCGATTGTTGGGTGGACCGTGTCGGTCACCAACACAGGGACCGTCCCTGCCACGGGAGTCGTCGTGACCGCAACGCTCCCCCAGTACGTGTCTATCACGGCAGGAGTTGGTAGCAATGGCACGTCCCCCTCCTTTGGGAGCGGGACCGTTACGTGGAATCTCGGGGCCTCTTCGTACGCCCTGCCCGTGAACGGGACGTGGACCGCTACGCTTGGCGCTACCACCACCGAGACGTCTGAAGCGCTCACGGCAACGGTACAAGGCTTCTGTTCCCAGGGGTGCACGTATGCGATTGCCGAACGGACGGCCCGCGTCCTCCAGACCGAGGAGCTCGTGAAGTCGCCCGACCGGGACTACGCAACCGTGGGCGAGGTCATCACGTACTATGTGGCACAGTCCTACACGGCGGCACTCCCGTACGACTCCGTGGTCATCACCGACACGATACCTGCAGGCCTTACCTATATACACGGAACGGCCACCTACAGCGACACCAACGGCGACGGGGTCACCAACCTTGGCCATATCACGTTCTCTGCATCGGGGCAGGTACTCACGTGGGACATCGGTTCCTTTACCGGAGCCAATGACATTCTGCTCTCCTACCAGGCCGTGGTGGATGACGACCCCGGCGTGACCGGCACCGACCTCGTGCACAACGGCGCCACCCTCACGAACACGGCCCAAAGCACGGGCAGCCAGGGCGGTACCCCCCTCCCCACCTACACGGCGGAAGGCGAGGTAACGATCCGCGAACCGGTGCTCACCCTCCAAAAGGAGGGCTTACCCCGTGACAACGGTTCCACTACCGTGCTTCCCGGCGAGACCGTCACCATGACCCTTCTCGTTGAGAACACCGGGACGTCACCGGCACACAACGTGGTGATAACGGACGCCGTCCCCGCTGGTCTTACCCTTGGGGACACTATCACGGCGAGTCCCTCCGCAAGTTCCACCGTTGTGACGGGAGACGCATCATCTGGGTACCTCATCACGTGGGTGTTCGACTGCTGCGTCTCGTCCCTCGTCCTCTCCTACGAGGTGACCGTGCCCCCCCGTGGCGGGGCGTTCACGAACGTCGCCACCATTACGTCCTACACGTCCCTTCCGGGAATCGTTGATGGGGAGCATACGTATGGGCCCGTCTCCGACACCTGGGATATCACGGCTCCCGGCACCGACCTTGTCAAGATAGAGACGTCCTTTGCCGTCCTCTCACCAGGGGGAACGGTGACCTTTACCCTCCTTGTGACAAATACGGGCGCCTTCGGGATATCGGACTTCACCGTCGAGGATGTCATGCCTGTCGGCCTCACTTACCTTTCGGGGTCCGCGTTTTACAGCCTCAATGCGCTTCACGTACAGGTTGACCCCGAGGTGGAAAGCCTGGCAGGGGGGAACGAGCATCTCCTCTGGGAGGGGCTCGGAACGCTTGGCGTCGGCGAGACGGCAATCATCGTCTTTAACGCCCACATCTCGGACGGTGCGACGGGAACGCTGACGAACGAGGCTTCCGTCACCGCCCAGACCGTCGCGGGGGAGGTGACCGCCTACGACTCCGCTGACATCACGGTCTTTGTGCCCGGCATCACGCTTGAGAAGACCGTCGACCCCGACACGACCTATATAGATGGCATCGTCACGTTCACCCTTGTGGTGACCAACACCGGGGAGGTCGTCCTCGACCCCGTGCTCCTCGTTGACGGGCTTCCCGCAGGCCTCACCTACGCGGGCTGGGCAACGCCGATGGCGCCTGACGTGGTGCACCA
>JAHKLV010000103.1 GCA_020854925.1 Candidatus Methanofastidiosia archaeon
GAGGCTCTTTCGGTAGGGCTTCTGGTCGTAGCTTGCGCGCACCATGTAGACCTTGCATTCGATCTCATAGAGCTTGCAGGCAAAGGAGATGGCAGAGCCCCACTGGCCTGCTCCGGTCTCGGTGGCGATGCGCTCTGTTCCTTCCTTCATGTTGAAGTAGGCCTGCGGGATGGCGCTGTTGGGCTTGTGGCTGCCGGCGGGCGAGACGCCCTCCCACTTGTAGTAAATCTGGGCCGGCGTCTTGAGGTACTGCTCGAGGCGCTCGGCGCGGATGAGGGGGGACGGCCTCCAGATGCGGTAGACGTCCCGCACATCCTCGGGAATCGTGATGTAGCGGTCACAGGATACTTCCTGCTTGATAAGCTCCTTGGCAAAGATCTGCTCAAGGGCCTCGAGGCGCACCGGTTCCATCGTCCGTGGGTCGATGGGCGGGTCTATGGGGGACGGAAGGTCTGCCGCTACGTTGTACCACTTCTTCGGCATGTCGTTCTCGTCAAGTATAATCTTTTTTGGTGTCATGAATAAGCCTCGCATGTGTATGATAGGAGAATAAATAATGTACTATATAAAGCTTTCGTGTACATATTTGTACATTATAAGAAGAGAAACAAAAGAATAATCCCTTCAACAGCCCGCACGGGAAAGTATTTATGTGCATAAGAAGAGCAATACTCGACCTCCATGAACAGACGTGTGAAACAAGGGGCGGCATCGATTGCCGTCGGTGTAGTGGCATTCTATCTTTTGCGCAATACCACCACGGCAGGAGCCGTCGGTATCGGCGTGCTGTGGGCCCTTGCCACGGCTGCCGTCATCGAGGGTGCCGCGGCATACCGGCACAACCGCACCCCTTCCCGGGATGAGCCACCGCACGATATGCCTCCCCCCCAGGAAGGAGGCAGCGAAACGGAGGGCATGACCCTTGCCGTGCCGTCGAAGTGGGCCGAGCTCAAGGAGTCCATGGCAGCCATCGAGGCGCGTATCGGGAAGGACGCAGATACGGGCGAGGTCGCGCGCGACTACCTTTCCGCCGTGCAGGACTACGAGAATCTAGTTGGCATGTACGGTGACATCCTGCCCGTTGAAGAGCAGGCCGCCATGCTCGACCGCATCAAGACGCAGACGGCGCGCATTAAGGAGCATGCTGCCACCAGCACCGACGCCGAGTAATCAGCCGTACGATTCTTTCCATGAAGGGGGCGCCGTTCCCTCGCCTGTTTCCGGATGATAATAGTATCGGTCGTTGAAGTAGCCCCATACCTCATTGACCGGGTATCTGTGCGTCAGATAATAGAGGTACGGCGCACCCTGCCGCTCCCGGCACCACGTGCCTTCCTCGTCCCAATAGGGGCCCGAAGTGGCTTCCAAGGCCATCCAAGCGCCCTTGTACCATATCTCTACCCACGCATGTCCGCTTTGTTGCCCGGGGTCGCATTCCACTGCGCCCACGACGACACGCACCTCGTCTGCAGACACGCCCAGTGCCCGGAGAAGGGAGACGAGCGTGTAGGCCTGCTCCTCGCAGTCGCTTGCCATGCGTCCCGTGGGATTTGATGACATGGACGGCGTATCGGCAATGAATGCCGCCGGCTTCATCCAGTACTCGTCCTGTCCGTGGAGAACGGCGTCAGAGACCCATACCCATGAGACCGCAGCTCGATAAACATCCTCCGCGGAAGAAAGCTGCAAGGCATAGGTGCGGACGTCGGCAGCGTAGGGCGTGACGTAGGCCTGCCAGGGGGAAAGCTGCTGGAAATCCTCTTTATCCAGCAGGCGATGGCCGTGCAAGAGCGGCCGATACTCCTCAAGCGGTTCGAGGAGCGGAGCCGGCGTACCGCTGGGGGGAGCGTAGATGGCGGCATAGTACACCCATGCCGCCCCAGCGATAAGAAGGAGGACAACGAGACCTCCGACGCGCCACCGCATACATCACCTCTGTGCTTATACCATATATCTTTATGTGCTGAGCCATGAGGTACGGTACAGGTGCATGGCATGGAACTGCTCTGGATAGGATTTTTCGCTTCGGCCATCACGCTTCTTGCCGTCTCCCGATACCACCTGCCACTCGCGCTCCTGCTTGGAAGCCTCGTTCTGGGATGCATCACCCTTTCGCCGGGGGAGACCCTGCGCGCGGTGGCCTCGGCCCTGTCCAATCCCTCCTACCTTGCCCTGTCCGTAGCCATGGCACTTTTTCCCGTGTTGGGCGCGGCGCTCCAAGAGGGTGGCATGCTCGATGACCTCGTGGAGAATCTTGCCATCAACAGAAAGGCGTTCATGGCCGTATCGGCGGCCGTTCTCGGACTCCTGCCCGTGCCGGGCGGAGCGCTCCTCTCGGCTCCCCTGGTAAAGAAAGCGGCCGGCGACCACCCTCAGGACAAGAGCTTTGTTGTCAACATCTGGTTTCGGCACATCCTTATCCTTATCTATCCCCTCTCGCCGGCGCTTCTCATCCCCGCTGACATCGCGGGTGTTGACGTCTACGATGTCATACCCTACCTTGTCCCCTTCTTTCTGCTCTTTACGGCAGTTGGCTACGTGACGCTTCTGCGCGATATCGGAGGAGAGCATGTGGCACTACCATCGGCAAGGTGGAAAAAGGCAGCCCTGCCTCTAGCAATCATCCTCGTGGCACCGATTATCGACTTTTGCCTCAAGCGCTGGACCTCCCTACGCCCACCAGATGCGGCTACGCTTGTTGCC
>JAHKLV010000120.1 GCA_020854925.1 Candidatus Methanofastidiosia archaeon
AGGCGCCAGATAGAGGTCGCCATGGGACGCAAGCTCGACATCACCCAAGACGACATCGAGTTCCGCGGCCACGCCATGGAATGCAGGATAAACGCCGAAGACCCCTTCAACGACTTCATGCCTACGCCCGGTGCGGTCACACGATATGAGACCCCGGGCGGTGCGGGCATACGCATCGATTCAGCTGCCTTTGACGGATTCCAGATATCGCCGTTCTATGACTCGATGATTGCAAAACTCATCGTCTGGGACGAGGACCGCCGCCGCTGCATCGACCGCGTCTACCGCGCGCTTGGCGAGTTCGTTATCAAGGGTGTCAAGACCACCATCCCGCTCCACCAGCGCATGATGAAAAATCCCGACTTTATCACTGGGAACTTTGACACCGGGTACATGGCCCGCTCCAAGTTCGTGGAGAAGATGAAGGAAGAGGTAGAGGCAGAAAAGGCTGCCGAACTGGCACGCCGCGAGGCGGAAGGGATGGGCAACGACCGTATCGCCGCCATCGCCACCTCGGTCATCGCACAGATGAAGCGGGGCAAGGCCATGGGTAAGAAGCAGGGCCAGGGCGCCGGTGTCTCCAACATATGGGGCATGGCCGGAAGGCTTGACCTCCTCGACCTCAAAACTAAGCGCAGGGTGTAATCCCTGCCCTCTTTTTTTCTTTCTTCCCTTTTTTCTTCACACCCGGTCCATGGTGTGGGCGCCCCGCACGTTTTATATTGTCGCGCCCCCTAACGTGACCATGCTTGTCCTCCGCATCGCGTACGACGGTTCGCTCTTCCATGGTTCACAGCGCCAGCCACATGGGCAAACGGTAGAGGACACCCTCTTATCCCGGCTCTGTGCCGTAGATGCCGCCAATTATGCGAGCCCGCCGGCGCTCCGCCTCGTCTCCCGAACGGACCGGGGTGTGTCAGCAAGGGAATCCTTCGCCTTTCTCGCCCTAGACAAAGACATCTTGCTTGCACACAATCGCCTCGAACGGATGAACGCCATGGATGGGGGGCTGTGGATAACGGGTCTCGGTGAAGGAACATATTCCCCACCCTATCACAAGGAGTATCGGTACTTCCTCCCGCCCGATGTATGTCGGGGAGAGCGCCTAGAAGAGGCGTGTGCGCTCTTTTCCGGTACGCATGACTTTGCATCCTTTTCACGGCATAATCCAGAGAAGACGACAATACGCACCGTGAGCCTCTCACTTGACGATAGCACGGGGCACCCTGCACTCGTCTTTGGGGGAACGGGCTTTCTTTGGCAGATGTGCCGCCGGATAGCCTACGCCTGTATTGGCATAGCACGGGGGAATCTTCAAATAGAACAGATTGCGTCGCTCCTCACCCATCCCACGAAAAGGAAAATACCGGCAGCCCCGGCAGATTTTTTGCTGCTCACCAGGGTGGATGTACCCTTTCAGTGTACGGATCTTCTCTCGGGGCTCACGGCCATGGCCACCTATTATACTGCGGCATTCGAACGTCAAGCCGCACTGTCGGCACTCTCTAAATATTTATTATAAGAATATATAATAACTATAAAATAACAAAAAGATTTATATACCTATTAAACTAACTAAATGTCAAGCTAACTTATTGTTAGCATGGTGATAGTATGAACTGGATGGATCCTTGGAAGGAGATGGAGGCCATGGAAGCGGAGATGCAGAGAATTCTTTCCGCCCTCAGGTGGGCGCCACGAGACGGAGGCGCACAAGAGGAAGCGTACGGCTCCCGGAAGGACGCAAAGCCGCATTTCGACGTCTGCACGGGGGACACGACGGTGCACGTGCTCGTGGAGCTCCCCGGCCTCTCAGAGGATGACATCACCGTAACGGCACACACGAAAAGCGTAGAGATCGAGACAGCACCGGGGGACGGGCCCCGGGGCATGGTGCGAATAGGACTTGACGTGCCGGTCATCCCCAGCACCGCGAGAGAAACCATGAGAAACGGCATGGTGGAAATAACGATAGAGCGGGACCTCTCAGCGTCCCGGCATAAAGAAGGATGTGAGGAGTGAAACGACATGACAGAACAGAACAGTATTCAATTTACCGTTGCAGATGCGGAGAAGATGGATGTGGGGAGGCAGATAATCCGCCTGTCATCAGAATCCATGGACAATCTCAACCTAAAAACGGGTGATTTTGTCCAGATAGAAGGCTCACGGTCGGCCGTGGCGGTGGTCTGGCGCGCAAAGCCCGAAGACGAAAGCCTAGACATTATCAGGATGGATGGCATCCTACGGAAAAACGCAGGAGCTTCCCTGGGGGACAAGGTAAAGGTCCACAAGGTGGACGCCCAGGAGGCAAGAAGCGTGGAGCTTGCCCCGCTTGAGTACGAGCTCCAGATACGGGGCGACATCTCAGAGTATTTCAGGCAACGTCTTATGGACAAGCCCGCCATCAAGGGAAGCATCTACATCATGGACATCTTTACCAACCAGATACCCTTCATGGTAACGAAGACCGAACCTCGTGGGTGCGTACGGATATCGCCGAATACGAAGATAACGGTTTCGGAGAAACCAACGAAGGTCTCGGAGCTCACCAAGGTACCTGACGTATCCTAT
>JAHKLV010000115.1 GCA_020854925.1 Candidatus Methanofastidiosia archaeon
CCTTCCCACGTGAGGGTGACCGAGACGGGCTGGGTGCCGTTGTTGGTGACGGTGAAGACGTCGGCGAAGTAGGTGGTGGCGTCCACGTTCACGCCTGCCGCGGCGACGCGGGCGAAGTCGAGGTAGAGGGCGCCTGCCCCGTTGTAGGCGGCGTAGGCCCCGTTGGGGCCGCTGTGTGGTGCGAGGGCGAGCAGCGCTGCGTCGTCCCCGGCGACGGTGATGACGGCTGAGCGCTCCGCCTCGATCGAGGTGAAGGCGCCGGTGGAAACGGCGATGAGGGCCGCCGCGAGGACGGCCATGACCGGTATGAGCTTTTTCATCATGTGTGTGTTCTCCTTGTGTTTTTGGTATCGGGCGGCGGGTGCGCGCCCGTGCTTCTGGTATGAGGTAGATGCGTTCCCCTTTAAAAGGAAGACGAACGCGAGGTACGGAACGGTGTTCCGTAACGGGGGTATTGTATCCCCCCATATCAGGAAAAGGAAATCCCGCCATCAGCAAGGATACAGCAACAGCTCCGCCTCTTGCAAGATACGAAAGATGCATTTCACGACCGAGGGAAGAAATGCGAAATGCAAAGCATTTATAAAGAAGGGTAGGATATCCGTATCACGCGCAGGCGGGAGGTGAAAGGATGATTCGTATTTTCAAGACCGTTAACGACAAACTGGAAGAAGCAGACTCCATTACAAAGGGTAGCTGGATAGATCTTGTATCACCGACAGAAGACGAGATTATAACCATGAGCGAGGCGTACGGCATTCCCGTCGAATTCATCAAAGACCCGCTTGACCTTAACGAGCGCCCCCGTACCGAATCCGAGGGTACGACGACGCTCATCGTCCTGAGAACACCCCAATTCAGCGAGGAGGAGGAGCATGTCCAGTTTGTCACCATGCCGCTTGGCATCATCATCACCGAACCCGTCATCATCACCGTCAGCCTCAGGCACAACGACATCGTCGACAAATTCATCAGCGGCAGGGTGAAAAACGTCCACACGGCGAAAAAGAGCCGATTTGTCCTGCAGTTCTTCTACAACACGTCACTTACCTACCTTGACTACCTCAAGCGCATCAATGCACGGACCAACTCAGTCGAGAACGAGCTGCACCAGTCCATGAAAAACGAGGAGCTCATCAAGCTGCTTGACATAGAAAAGAGCCTTGTCTACTTCGCCACGTCCCTCAAGGGAAACGAAATCATGATGGAACGCCTCCAGAGGACCATATTCATGCATCTGTACCCAGAAGACGAGGACCTTTTCGAGGACGTCATCATCGAGAACAGGCAGGCAATCGAGATGGCAAACGTCTATACGAACATCCTGAGCGGGACCATGGACGCCTTTGCTTCTGTCATCTCCAACAACCTCAACATGGTGATGAAGGTCCTGACATCGGTCACCATCGTCCTCATGCTCCCGACGCTTATCGCCAGCATCTATGGCATGAACGTAGACCTGCCGCTGCAAAATTCGGCATTCTCGTTTGGGTATATCATGATACTCTCCGTCATTACGACGCTGGTGGGTGTCATGTTCTTCTTCAGAAAGAACTGGTTTTGAGCGTGGTGCGGCCCTGTTGGCATTCCTTGGCAAACGCCAACGGCGCCGCGACGTACCCCTGCCTATATATTTATAAAGTATGGGGGTGTGGACTCTTCATACATATGGGGTGACCAGGGGGTCGATTGCTTTGAAGGCGTATTACATCAAGGATTTGGCTGAGAAAATAGGACAGGACGTCGAGATTTACGGATGGGTATACCGAAAGCGGAGGCATGGAAAGCTTATCTTTGTCGTGGTGCGGGACTCGAGCGGAATCGTGCAAATATCCATACGCAAGGGCTCTGTGCCAGAAGAAAGCTTCGAGGCCGCAAAGGCGGCTGACATCGAGTCTTCCATCCGGGTCCTTGGTGTGGTAAAGGAGGACGAACGTGCCACAGGGGGCGTTGAGGTGGCATGCACCATGCTCGAGGTCGTAGCGCCTTCCCCAGACTTTCCCATCCAGGAGGATACCGGCCCCGAGGCGCTCCTCGACATACGCCATCTTACCCTGCGCTCCACCGAGTCGCAAAAGATCATGAAGATGAAGATGGGCCTTGTGAAAGCGGCACGGGAGTTCTTCGACGGCGAGGGATTCTACGAGGTATTTCCACCCATCCTCATGGGTGTGGCAGGGGAGGGAGGGGGGACCCTCTTTTCCCTTGACTACTTTGGCCAGACCGCATACCTCTCCCAGACGGCGCAGCTGCATCTTGAGGCCGCCATCTTCTCATTGGAAAACGTCTATTCGCTCACCCCGTCCTTCCGGGCGGAAAAGTCACGCACGCGCAGGCACCTCACCGAGTTCAGCCACTTCGAGGCGGAGATGGCGTGGTGCGACCAAAAGGAAAACGAGGGCATCCAAGAACGGCTCGTCACCCACATCTGTAACGCCCTTGGCGAGCGCTACGCCGGCGACTTGGAATGCTTCGACCAGGACCCCGCCTACTTCCGGGACATGGAACCGACCTTTGAACGGATCCTCTACGACGAGGCGGTCTCCCTCATACAGGAAACGAGGCCGGACTTCTGCTTTGGCGCAGACCTCGGCTTCGAGGAGGAAAAAGTGCTTACCGAGCATTTCGAGTATCCGTTCTTCGTGCAGCGATTCCCGATGAGCATCAAGGCGTTCTACATGAAGCAGGAGGGGGACCGCGCCGTGTGCGCAGATCTAGAGGCGCCCGGCGGCTATGGGGAGATCATCGGCGGCAGCCAGCGCGAAGACGACCTCGAAAGCCTCATGGCTCGCATCGCCGCGGAGGGTGAGGACCTGGAAAAATACGAATGGTACCTCGACCTGCGCAGGTATGGCAGCGTGCCGCATTCAGGATTCGGCATGGGTACCGAGCGCCTCCTGAGATGGATCCTCAAGCTGGACCACATACGCAGTGCGTGCCTCTTCCCGCGGACGCCAGCCAGGGTCTATCCTTGAAGGCGGCGTACCTCAACGATGCGCTTTGAGGGTGAGAGGGGGCAGTCGACAGGCCCCTTTACGGCAAGAATGACCGCCTTTTCACCCTCCGAAAGCCCAACGGCCACGCACTCGTCGTAATGCTGGCAAAAGGCGCGGTCACACGGCGGGTGGTACTCCACCGTCATGCCGGCAATGGCACGGCGGGACGAGAGGGCGAAGGTGAGTTTCGGTTCCGCAATCTCCACCAGCACCAGGTACCCATCCTCACGCGGACAGAAGTGCTTCGTTTTCTTGACGGCCGTAATCTCGTATACGCGGCCCTTTTCCAACGATGAGAGGCAGGTGAACCGAAGCTTGCACGTGGCACATACCTCGTCAGGACCCTCGAAGACGAACTTCATACCTTCGCGAGCCATGCTCTCGCTGATGAGCGTCAGCATGGGCACACCCCGGTCTTCTTGGCAAGAATGCGCGCTGCATCCTCGGTGAGCCCCTGGTCCCCGAGAATGGTAAAGCGGTCGCGGATGGTATGCGCAATGGTAAGCGCCTCCACGATGTAATGTTCCTCCATGTCAAGCTCCTCTGCCGTCGTCGGGGCGCGGACCACACGCAGTGCCCGCCGTATGGCATTCCAGGACCCGCCGTGGAGATACATCATCATGATGGTGCCGACGCCGCACTGCTCGCCGTGCATGGCGGGACGGGGTGCAAGGGTGTCAAGCGCATGTGAAAACAGATGTTCAGCGCCCGATGCGGGACGCGACGACCCGGCGATGCTCATGGCGATGCCGGAAGAAATGAGGCCCTTGAGGACCTTGCGAACGCTCTCCTCGTCGCCCTTCTTGATGATGGAAGCGTTTTTTATCATGAGTTTTGCCGAAAGGAGCGAAAGCTGCGCTGCGTACTCGGAAAAATACTCTCCTTTGAGGCGGTGGGCAAGCTCCCAGTCCCGTACCGCAGAGTAGTTGGAAATGAGGTCAGCGTATCCTGCCGCAAGGAAACGGTACGGCGCCCCGGCAATAATCCTCGTATCGGCGATGATGGCAACAGGTGGAAGCGCCTTGATGGATGTTTTCTGGTCCTTTTGAGCAATGGAGGCCCGCGATGAGGCAAGGCCGTCGTGGGAGGCGGCCGTGGGAATCGACACGAAAGGGATGTGGCGGAGGCGGGAAGAGAGCTTGGCGATGTCGATGACCGTTCCCCCCCCGACGCCGACGACAAGGTCCGTGCCCGCCGGCAGCTCGGCGCTCACCCGCTCCACCTCGTCCGACGTGGCGGGACCGGTGTAGATGACAGGACATCCCAGTTCGGCCTCGATGGTACTCGCCGCGATGTCATACGTTATCGTATCACAGAGAATGACGGGGGTATGGTACCCCAGCTCGGAGATGATGGTTGGCACCTCTGGCAGAATGCCGCTGCCAAGGGCTATTTTTCGCGGCATCTCCATAGTGTGCATGTTCATGTCCATACGTACCAGTAGGAGGTCGTGGGTTTAATAAGTTTTTTATAAGGGTATCGGGCGCCCGATGCATAAACGTTTATAAATATGTCCGCCACGGGAATACCATGGCCGGCATCGTCGACAGGATAGCGGATTTTATTGCAACCTATTACCTGGACCCCATTCGGAACCACACCGGGTACAACATCGTCAACACGGTGACGTACGCCCTCGTCCTCGTCGTGTGCGTCTACTACCTGCTCAGGCTCCTTGAGCGCCTGAACTTCACCATTGACCGGACCTTCATACGTGCGTTTCTGCCTTTCATGGTCTTTGGCGGCACGTCCCGCGCGCTCGTAGACGCTAAGGTTTACCCCGACACGGCCCTGCTCATCACCCCGGGAATATATGTGACCATTGCCGCCATCTCCTTTGCCGCGCTTCTCGCGTCCAAGGCCCTCGAGCGCAAGAGGGGCGTGCCCTACGACAGGACCCTTGTTGCCACAGGGTGTGTCGCCGCCGGCATCAACATCCTCCTCGTCCTCTCTTCCATCGTACGTCCCGGTGCGGCCGCGTACATATTCGGATGCTTTGCCCTCTTCTACGTGCCGGTCGTGCTGCTGTCCCGCCGCTACCCCTCCTCGTTCCTGGGGGGAAACGCCTATATCATCGGTGCACACCTCTTCGACGCCTCGACAACCTTTACCGGCATACAGTTCTACGGCTATGTGGAACAGCACGTCCTCACCGGCACATTCATCGATCTCGCGGGGCCGTGGATCATGTTTCCCCTCAAGCTCGTTTTCATTACAGTAAGTTTATATCTCCTCGAATGGATAATACCTGAAAGCGACACCGAGTCGCTTAACATCAAAAACATCCTCAAACTGGTCATCGTCGTACTCGGCTTGGGGCCGGGAATACGGAACATGTCCACGATACTCATGGGAGCCTAACGGGATATGAACGACAAACACATGCGCGCCCTCGTGCTGGTGGTGCTCTTTACGCTTGCCTGCGCCGCCCTGCCACCAGTGGCAGCCCAGCCGACGGTGGTTCTCAGCTCCACGACGCCCGAGCGCGGCGACCCCCTCGAAGAGATAACGCTCAATCTCACCCTCACCAACACAACGGCCGAGGCAATGTGGAACATTCGCATCTGGTTCGACCTTTCCGATGACACGAACGGATACTTCGTGGCGCTCGACGATATCGTGGAGGTGGACCTTGGCGAACGTGAGTACCTTTCCCCCAACGATTCGGTCACGACGTCCATACGCATCATGGCAAACACGCACACACCTGCGCAAAAGCACCAGGTCCCGCTGGTGATACGGTACCGAAGGGGTGCGTGCGAAGGCGGATGCCAGAACGAGGAGGCACGCGCCACGCTTGCCGTTCCCATCTACCGGATGGACCCGAAGGTGGCAATCTCCATCCAGGAGATAGCCGAGGTCTTCCCGGGCGAACAGCTTGTCGTCTACACGACGCTCAACAACTTCGGTACCGGGATTGCCACTTCCATCGAGATATCTGCCTCGACATCGCCCTCCCTGGCCACGGGGGAGACAACGTTTTTTACCGACTTCGACCCGCCTGAGCTCGGCGTTTCCGGAAGCGTGGTGGCGCAGACGGTCATTGACACCACGGGCGCTGAACCGGGGTACTACCAGTTTACCGTAGGGCTGCGCTACGAGGACAAGTACGGAAACAGCGAGGCCCGGGTCTCGGTTAAGGAATTCAAGATCAAAGGCACAGCTACACAGGAGGCGCTCTACCAGGCGAACATGCTGCGCGAGCTGGGGATCAACGCATACCAGCTCAAGGACTACACCACCGCCATCTCGTACCTCGAGCGTGCCATAGAGCTCTACGGCAGGCTCCAGCAGACGGAGGACATCCTCGAGGACATCTCGCTCAGCGAGGAGATAATCCAGCTTTCCATCACGAACATCCAGGCATCAAACTACTACCAGAAGGGAAACGCATACTTCGCGGACGGTGACTTTGTCAATGCCAAGCGATTCTACACGCTTGCCTACGACATCTACGTGAAGCTCAACAACACGAAGCTTGTCGCCGAGCTCAACGGGAAGATTGCCGCCTGTGACGACGAGCTTTACCGGTACGACATCATGGACTCGGCGCTCTACGGGGCCGTAGGGCTCTGCGGGCTCTACGGTATCATCGCCCGCAGAAAGGAAATAGCCGAGCGGCTAAAACGAAAATGACTCGCCCGGCATGAGGACGACGACATTCGCCCGGCTGCCTACCGCCTTCCTGAACTCGGCAGGGTCTTGGGGGATAAGCGGCGTCGTTCCATAGTGCATGGGTATGACAACGTCCGGACCAAGGAGATCAACCGCCTTTACCGCTTCCCTGATACCCATGGTGTAGCGCGACCCGATGGGCAGAAGGGCCACATCGGGTGCGTAAAGCTCACGGATGAGGGTCATGTCATAGAATACCCCCGTATCTCCCGCATGATATATCCGGTGCCCGCCCATGCCGACGACAAATCCCGCAGCATGTGCCGCGCCGCCCTCAAAGTCGGAGGAATGCACAGCCAGGGTCATGGTGATGCTCACGCCGCCGACCTCCACCGTGCCACCGATGTTCATGGGCTCGATGCGCTCGACGCCCTTGGCCTTGGCAAAAAGCGCAATCTCATGCATGGCGACAAAGACGGCGCCGTGCTTTTTTGCCAGTTCCACGGCATCGCCGAGGTGGTCGCCATGCCCGTGTGTCACGAGGACCATGTCCACCGGACCGAGTTCCTCGGCGGAAACACTGGCAGAGGGATTGCCGGTAAGAAAGGGGTCTATCACCACGCGCTTCGTATCGGAAAGCACAAAAGCCGAATGTCCCAAAAACGATATCTTCACAGTATCACCCCTATATCTTTAAATATCAGCCTTTAAAATGGTATCTCATGATTATCTACGACTGCGACTACCATGCCATGGACGACAGGACGGTGGTCCGCCTCTTCTGCCTCGAGAACGGGGGCACCCGCATCATCTACGACGATCGGCACCAACCGTACCTTTACGCCATCCCGCGTGTCGGTGACGCCGTCGAGCAGATACAGGACCTCGTGAAGGTCTCCCACGAGAAGGTGGTGCAGGTACGCTCCGTCACCCAGGAGAACAAGCGCGTCGGCGAGAAGAAGCAGTCTGTCCTCAAGATCCATTTCCGGTACCCGTTTGACGTCCCCGAACTCAGGGAGGACATCGCGACCGTTGCCGACATCTACGAATACGACATACCCTTCATACGCCGGTACCTCATGGACAGTGGGCTGCCGCTCCTCGTCCCGGCTGCCGTGGAAACGGAGGAGCGTAACGGCAGGGAGTACCTTGTTTCGGCCGTGTCGGAGGGGGGGCACGCACCCCCGCTGGAGACCATAAGCCTCGATATCGAGACCTACACCACGAAGCGCACGATGCCGGACGCCAAGGAGGACCCCATCATCATGATATCCACCGCCGACGCGTCCGGCGGGCGGGTCTTTTGCTGGAAGGCATGCAACGGCGTCACGGCATGCGCGGACGAAAAGGCCATGCTCGAGGCTTTTTTCGCCTATCTTGACGAGCGGCGACCCCTCGTCGTCACGACGTACAATGGTGACAATTTCGACCTTCCCTATATCAAAAAGCGATGCGAGGTCCTCGGGGTTTCACATCCCTTCGCCACCCAGATGCGCATCAAGAATCGGGGGCAGTCGGCTAGCGCAGAGGTTCCCGGCATCATTCATATTGACCTGTATCCCCTCGTCAGGAAGAACGTGAATCTTCCCCGCTATACGCTCGAGGTGGTGTACAAGGAGTACCTCGGAAA
>JAHKLV010000003.1 GCA_020854925.1 Candidatus Methanofastidiosia archaeon
GAATACGGGCATGTGCGTGGTTAGGACGTACGGTGTTCCCTTCTCTCTGCATGCATCGAATCGTGCGTGGAGATGATACAAGGCCTCATCGACGCCGCCCTCGCCCAGAGCCAGAGCAACGTCGTCTTCGGGAAAGCCGGGAATACAAAGAATACTGAGAGGGTCACCCCATCCCGGCAGTCTTCCACTCGTTGGATGAAACGGGAAGACGTTGAAGAGAGACGCTGGAGCACAGTATGCATATCCCATCTCGCTGAGAGTATGATAGGTCGTTGCCGTTGCCCAGTAGCTAGGCGCCCGGAACCCCACTATAGGTCCGAACACGCATTCCAGGAGCTCTCTCCCCCGCGCCAGCGCGGTGCGCTCCTCGTCTGCCGACATTCCCTTGAGCTCCCTAGCAGGGGTGTGGGTGTAGCCGTGCTGCCCCACCTCGCACCCAGCCGCGATGGCATTGCCAAGACGCTCTGCCAGGACTTCGTTGAGTGCTATGTCCTTTTCCTCACTACCATGGGCAGGGATGACAAAGAACGTGGCATGTGCCTCGTGCCATTCGAGCAGAGCCAGCAGCCGGGAAAGATCCAAAACATCCGTATGGTACGAAACGTCGTCAATCGTAATGAGGCAGACCGCGGTGTACCCATAGGGGCACAATCCCACCTCAAAGAGTCCATGGTCGCGTTCAATGGGGTCTGAAAAAGCGGACAATGGAACGGCATACCTGCCGAGATTCGTGGTGATTACTCCATAGGATATGACCAGTAGAATAATGATCGCGAAAAAAAGACGGCGCTTATGCATGTCCTTCACTAGATAAGGTTGCTAAGCGCCACCGTGTAGAGGGCCACCTGTACAGGGTCCTTTTCGTCCCCTTCGACGAGAGCATTGGCAGCGATCTCCTTTAAGGCGATTGTCTTAAGCATGGCGATGCGGGTCTTCTCGACCTCGGCATCGGATGCGGAAAAAGCAATAAGCTCGAATACGCGCCTGATGTTCTGTCGGTCAGTCTCTTCAATCTCTTCCGGTGTCATGTCCATAAGGTCACCATCCCAAGGTAATCGAAGATGCCATAATAACCTTTTGCAAAAGGTTTAAAAACGGCCTGTGGCAGCCCCTTAAGAAACATTTAAGTAACGGTACCTCTGCTTTTATATCGAGAGGAACGCATGGCAATCTTTACCGCTTCATTGTTCGAATTTATCGGCGAGGTCTTCATATATGTGCTCGCCTTCGTCGCGCTGCTGGTCTTAATCGCCCTCCTGCAGCTCGTCGTGTCCATGCGGGTGCACAAGTTCGTGTTTCCCCGCTTCCAGTCCGTGCTACTCGACCTTTTGCACCCCATCATACGCGCCCTCTTTGACATTTTTCGTCTCGACCCAGACCAACTCGACGCCCTGGACATCCGTCTCAAGAACATTATCAACGAGGAGGCGTTTGCCAAAACGCCGGTGCAGGACCGCATCATCGTCCTTCCCCAGTGCCTGCGTTCCATCGAGTGCCCAGCCCAGCTTTCCTCCAAGGACGGCATCCAGTGCGCAGAATGTGGCAGGTGCCCCATTGACGCCTTCAAGCGCGATGCGGAGGAACTTGGCTACAAACTCTACATTGTCCCCGGTGGCACGTTTGTGAGAAGGATTATTCAGGACCGCCGGCCGAAGGCGGTGCTTGGAGCGGGATGCTTTCCCGACCTCATCGAGGGCATGCGCGCATCGGAAAAGGCAGGGATCATCCCTCAGGGCGTGCTGCTCGACACGCTCGGCTGCGTCGAGACGCGTGTCTCATGGGACCGCCTCTATGACAAGCTCTACCTGGGCATCGCACGGAGGCAAGGACCATGAGGCGCGGCGTACCCCTCGTCCTGTTCATATTGGGCATTGCGCTCATAGGGATTGGGACCCTCCCCCAGTTTGACGATGTGACAAAATCAAAGAACATCTCGTCAGTCATATGCCTCTCATGCCTTGGCATCACGTCAACCGCATCCGACGACCTCACCATCGACGACCTGACGCGCGTGCAGTACACGCCCTTTCGGCAGCGTGTCACCATATACATGTTCTCAACAGAAACCTGCACCTCGTGTCCGAGGGTGATGGAGCTATGCAGGGAGATAGCGAAGTTCTCAGACTACGTCACCGCCAGTGAGGTCAAGTATGATGACGATGTTGAGGGATTCCGGGAGCTCGCCTCCCTGTACAAGGCAAAGGCGGAAAGCGTCGGCGTTCCCTGGATGGTTGTGGTGAACGAGTCGGGCAGCTATGTCAGCTGGCTTTACGAGTCCTACATGGACGGGTACCCCAAGGGAGGAGATGTACGCTATATTATACAAGTCATAGACAAGGTGATAGCTCTTGGCACTGCAGAGAAGACCGCAACCTGAACAGCCCGCCATGGCGTGGAAGATCATGGCCTACATAGGCTCGGCCCTTGCGCTCCTCAGCCTTGTCTCCCTCGCGACCCCGGTGCTCGGCACCGGCGGGTATTCGGCAACATCACTCACCATGGGGTATTGCGGCATCGTGCTCATGGCCATAGGGGCGGCGAACCTGTTCAGAAAGCGCGCAGTCTTTTTCCTGTCCGTCTTCCTGAGCACGACAACACTGTACGCGCTTGCCATCTTCCGCTACGAGGCGGTCAGGTCGGCAACGGTAAAAAACATCAGCATCATCCCGGGGACCCTCCTGTTCCTCATACTCGTCGGCGCCTGCTCAGTGGTCATCCTCCGCCTCAACAGCTCGCTTACCAACAAGCGCAAGCTCTACCAGACCTTTTCCCTCGTCATGTTCAATCTGGGCGCGTTGGGCATTGTGGCAAAGCATCTCATCGCGCCCGGCCTCCATTGCTATGCCTGCCCCTGGGCCACGGCCGGCTGCCCCATCGGGCTGCTGCAGAACTGGATTGTCATGGGGCAGGTGCCGTACTACCTCTTCGGTTCATTTTTGGCCATCTTCGCTGTTGTCGGCAGGGCATTTTGCGGATGGGCGTGTCCGTTCGGATACCTGCACGACGTGGTGGACAAGATATCCATCGCCAATTATACGAGAAGGGACACGGAGCATGCCCTGCGCGGGCTTTTTAGGCTCTTCACGAGAAGACGTCCTGCCGAAGAGCAGAAAAAGAGGGGTCGCGCGCCCGTCGACTCCCTCGGCTACCTCACCTATGCCACGCGCACCACGGTCTTTATCCTCCTTCTTTACACGGCATGGCAGTATGGGACCACCTGGTTCTGCAAGCTGTGCCCGGCGGGGCTCATCGAGGCGGCACTTCCGTACCGGCTCTCCCATAACGTGGCCCCCGACCCGCTCTTCATCTGGCGCGTGGTCATCTTTTCCGCCATGATAATCATCGCCATCGTCGTGTCCCGCTTCTGGTGCCGGTACTTCTGCCCACTCGGCCACCTGGCTGGCCACTTCAACTACGTCTCCGTGGTCAATCTCTCGCTTGATGCAACCCGCTGCACGTCCTGCGGCCTGTGCAAAAAGGCCTGTCCCATGGAACTGAATCCCGAAGCATTCCTTCGCGAGGAGGCAGAGGCACCGTCCCTCGTAAAGAGCGTTGCATGCAGCATCAAGAAGGAGCGGACCAACTGCATCCTCTGCGGGGAGTGCGTCGAGGCCTGCAAGCGCAACACGGGCGCGCTGGTGTTCACCTTCGGCGCCGCCCCCCTCAAGGTGGGCAGGCGCCTCCATAAGAAACCGGTTGTCCCCCGCACGCGCATCATCGAGGAGACGATATCGAGGGAATGGGCCTCCTTCGGCGAGGGAGGTATGCCCCGGTCACGCTCTCCCATCCCCGAAGTGCGGCACGAGTACCCCGTGCGCGATGAACAACGGGCAGAGGCACCAGAGCCTCCCCCCACCATGCGGAGGCGCGCGACACAGGTGGACCTCTACGTCCGTTCGGCCACCGAACTTCCCCGGGCGCTTATGCGTCTCTTTGAAACGGGGTCGTATCGGGTAGGGAGGAGGGACATGAGCGCAGACCCCTTGGCGGCAGCGTACGTTGCCTCGCACTACCAAGGACAGCTCCAACCGCCGATAGTGGTGGTGAACGGGCAGGTTTACACCGGCTCCATGGCAAACGTCTCACAGTTCCTCTCGTTTGTCCAAAAGATCGAAGACTCGTACAAGGACATCTACATTGGTGCCAGCACCGAATGCGCTGCCTGCGGCGACCAGCACTGTAAGAGGGTGCTTGGTACCGCCGTGCCGCGCCAGGGCGAGCTCGTGCCCTTTTCGCGGTTCAACGCGCCATCACCGGGCGCCGTCCTCGCCGCGTGCAAGACCCTGGGGCTTCGGGCGTACTACGGCCCGTCACCCTCTCCCGCACGCCAGGCGGACCTCCGCAGGGCGGAACTCAAAAAGTCGCTAGGACAGTATGCCGGCGAATTCAGGGGCATTCCCCCGGTCATGCTGGAGATCCACCTCAAGCTCGACTCGGACCTCTCCCACGACATCGTCAACGTGGTGACGCATGCCTCCCATATCTCCGGTGGGAAGCTCCGATATGTCATCACGCAGGGAGATAACAAGCTGCCAGAGATAAGCGTGAACGGCACGCTCATACCCTCGTACCTGCACCCCTCGTCCTTCGCGACGCTCTTTTTCATCCTTCGTCAGTACGGCGGGCAGCCTTAGCTCGGCCCCGGGGACCGGTACTGGCCCTGGACCTGCAGGACGTAGCCGTAGGGTGCTATCCGCCGGGGGAACGAGGATATCTCGAAGACCGCGGACCGGCACCGCTCAATGTCCCGGGGCGTGGTATAGGCAAAGGAGGCGCCGATGACGGTGCCCGTCGCATCATAGTAGGTGGCTACCACCTTCACGTAGAGCATGGTGCAGCATCCGGTATTTCCTACTTCCCCAAAGACGGCGTGGTATCCGCATGCGTCAACGCGGGCAGACGATCGCAGGATGCTCAGGCCATCGTAGGGCACCTGCGATGTGGCGACGTGGGAGACCGACAGGGAATAGCTGTGCGGCACCGTGCGCGAGGGATACGAGGTTATCTCGAACGGTGCCTTTTGGCCCGGGACGAGCAGGTCGAGCATGGCATAGGCGCTGGCGGTGCCTATGGACCTGTTGCAGGCATCGTAGAACGTAGCCGTAACCTTCACCGACGCGGCAGTGTGCTTGGTGTCGTTTCGCACCTCTCCCACGACATGGAAGTATCCGCCCGTATCGGTATAAGACGTATGGCTTTGCATGGCCACGGCAGCAGGGGGGGCTGGTGTCGTGGGTGCGGGCGTGGTGGGACGCAGCGACGGGCTATGGACCGTCGGGGCGGGCGTGGGGGCTGGTGTCGTGGGTGCGGGCGTGGTGGGCGCTACGGTCGTCACGGGGGGTGTCGTGGGTGCGGGCGTCGTCGCCGACGGCGTGTCCGGGGGCGCCGTGGTGGCAGCACCATCATCATCTGAGGAGACACAGCCTGCCAGGGCGGAGCAGAGCACGAGAAGTGCGATGAGCACGGCCATACGTCTTGCGGGCATCATGCTATCCCTTTGCCCTTCCTGCATTTATGGTTGTTGTTTTGGTGCGCATTGCGCATCCACAGAAAAGCCTTATATACCTACTTTAACGAATACAAAGGGGGGGTGGAGCCCAATGGAACGTAAAAAAATCATTATCCTTGGCGCCGCAGGGCGCGATTTTCACAACTTCAATGTGCACTTCCGCGACAACGAATCCTATGACGTTGTCGCCTTTACCGCAGCCCAGATACCCGACATCGACGGCAGGATGTATCCCGGCTGCCTGGCGGGTCACCTCTATCCCAACGGCATACCCATCTATCCCGAATCGGCGCTCGAGACGCTTATCGCCGAGCACGATGTCGATGAGGTCATCATGGCGTACTCAGACCTGCCGTACGGACGGGTCATGCAGCTCGGATCACGTGTCCTGGCCAAGGGTGCCGACTTCACGCTCATGGGGCCCAAGTCAACGATGCTCACAAGCACCAAGCCTGTCATCGCCATCTGCGCGTCCCGCACGGGAAGCGGGAAGAGCCAGGTCTCCCGAAAGATAGCGCGCATGCTCAAGGGGCAGGGCTACCGCGTCGCCGCCATACGCCACCCCATGCCCTACGGTGACCTCTCACGGCAGGTGTGCCAGCGGTTCGAGACGTACGAAGACCTCGACCGCCAGAAGACCACCATCGAGGAGCGGGAGGAGTACGAGCCCCACATCGATAACGGCATCCTCGTCTTCGCGGGTGTGGACTACGAGCGCATCCTCCGTGCAGCGGAGCAGGAGGCCGACGTCATCATCTGGGACGGCGGCAACAATGACTTCTCATTTTACCACGCCGACCTCTACCTTACGGTCGTCGACCCCCTCCGTTCGGGAAACGAGCTCAGCTACTATCCCGGCGAGGCCAACGTGCGCATGGCCGACGTCTGCATCATCAACAAGATTGACACCGCGTGTGGGGAGGAGGTGCGCCGCGTGCGCTCAAACATCATGGCCCTCAATCCCGATGCCGTCATCATCGAGGCGGCATCGCCCATCACCGTGGACGATCCGGGCCTCATACGGGGGAAGAGGGTGCTCGTCATCGAGGACGGCCCCACCATGACCCACGGCGGCATGGCGTACGGGGCCGGGTACGTTGCGGCACAAAAGTACGGTGCAAAGGAGATAGTGGACCCGCGACCCCACCTTGCCGGCGCCCTCGTCGACACCTTCATGGCGTACCCCCACCTGTCAGAGGTGCTCCCCGCCATGGGATACGGGGCACAGCAGGTGCGCGACCTCGAGGCAACGGTCCGGTCGGTACCCTGCGACACGGTGGTGATGGGAACGCCCATAGACCTCACGCGGGTCATGAAGATCGACAAGCCCTACGTGCGGGTAGCATACGAGCTGGAAGAGGTGGGAACCCCCACGCTGGGGGACGTCCTTGCCCCGTTTCTTAAAGAAGTCAAAAAAGGGGAGTAGTCTTACTCCCCGGCTGCGGCCTGCTGGCCTTCCTGCTGGTTGATCTTGAGGGGCAGGGGGCTCGGGAGGCTCATCTCACGCGCAAGGATCATGCTGATGAGCATGGAGCGCTGTGTGAGCTGGGCAAGCACCTCGGTGGAAAACTCCTGGGGAAGCTTGCGGTCGTTCTTCCATCCCGCGAGGATGGCCTTGCGCTTCTCGTCCGAGTCTTGGAACCAGACAACGCCGTCGACCCTGATGGACCCCAGTCCGGGATCGTAGTTGGTAAAGTACTCGAAGTCGACCTCGACCACGTTGACCTTTCCCGTGCCGCTGCTTATCTGCGAGTCGACGACGGAGAGGAACCGCGGCGCGGTCCCGATGCGGATAGGCCCGTCTACCTTGGCCTGATTATTCCGTGAAGCTTCAATCTTGTCAATTCTCATTCCTACAACAGGCATGATTACACCTCTACGTTTTTGACCAAATTGTCGTATTTAAATCTAATGGTGCCAGAACGGGAGAATATGCTGTCTTTCTATATCACGAGGACAATGAGCATATACCTATCGTGGCCGGTATCCTGATGTTCCCAAGCACCATGTGTACCCCTGAAGCCGGAAAAGAGGATGTACGGCTCTGGAGGGCGAAATTGAGGTGAATGACATGACACATCGCGTGGACCATAATATTTATATAATATTCTGTATTATCCATCAACATGTCTAATATTTTAGATATATATGATTCTTTATTGTCGGGTCCAAAATCCATAGCCGATCTTAAGATACTCGTGGGTTCACATAGATCAACGATAATGAACAATATAGAAATATTAGAAAATTTAGACTTAATAAACGAATATAGGGAAAAAAACAAAAGAATAATTAAAATAGCAAATTATAATATATATAAAGAGAATAAGGATACGTATTTTAATTTACCAATCACCACTAAAGATAAAAAAGTATGCCATTATCTCTTTTCAAAAATTAAAGAGGACTGGAACCATAAGAACAATCATAACCCTCCAAGAATTGCTGTTCAAAAAATAGTAACAGAAATTGCAAATGCCCTTGATTTACCTATTCCACGTAGTTGGTATCTGTACGGAGAAATAACGGTATGTGTATATGACGAAAATATACCTTACGAGTGTTCTAGTGATGAGATCTCTGAAATTACTGATTTAGACAAATTACATCAAGCTTATGAAAACGTAATGGAGAAATACCTTAAAGCGGATAGATTCAGTCAATTCATGGAAATACAATATGCACATTCGAATAACAACCTCCATCTGGCAAAACGGGAATTTGATAACGTATTATTGGGGCCCTACACAGACAATGAACTCAATTTAAAAAGAGTAGACCTGGCGTACAAATTACTCTACACGTATCCCCCTGTTGAAGAAGATACTATGGTGAAAGAGTTATTAGAGGCATTTGTTAGTTGTTATGTCACCTTGATATTGAAAAACAAAATTGATGAAGAGATGACAAAAATAACGTGTAACACGTTCAAAGACATATGGGATTGCATAGCCACTCATCAGTTTATTAGGGGATTGTCTACCTATTATGACAAGGACCTTCTTAATTTATATTTAACTAATCAAACAGTAATCAATTATCAAAAAGCACGTGATGCAATAAGTTTGTATGTAAATTTAACCTATTATTAAATTAAATATGCATGTTCTGGGAATATTATTTTTAAGGTATCACCATGAAAACATCCGAAATGAGTTACATTCCTTGTGACTAGGTAGGATGCACCATTCCTCATTGCTATACATGCATGCACCGCATCTTCATAGTCGGTGTCGAACCTAGCAGCCATTTTTTTGTCATCTTCGATTACTTCTACGTACAGGAACTTATCATTATTTTTCATTTCTTCAAATAACCTAGTTTTTAGTGGATGACTATCAAATTCTTTTAGTTGATACATTGTCCAATCAGAGCACATAAAGGAATATTTACAATTGAGACCTTCAAGAAAAAAATCTTCTGAAAATCGACTATAAGGCAAATAACGGCTTTGGCGTTTTTCTATATTATCCCGGAATATGCACGTATCGACATATACTTTCATGTCGGGTTAGTATGCCCATTGAAAATATATAGTGTCGCCCTTCTCATAAGGATAATAAATGATTCCTAAGCCCCTGTTTTTCCGCATAAGATTTCTTTTTCCGCACGTACTACCTATGGTGAACACTACCGCATGCCATCATCATGTCCCCTCAGCTGGCCACGCTCTTAGAGATACCCACCATGGCGATGCAGAAGAATCCATGTGCCTCAGGAGCTTCGCCAGGAGCGATAAGCCCACCTATCGTGAGCTCCTTGTCACCCAACTGGGCCTCGTGTCCCTGTGCTTTATGACCGCCGGGACAGATGAACAGGGAATTGTATGATTCCTAGTCGTGCCATGAGCGCGTATAGGTTCAAGGGTAGGAGATGTTCGTCCGGCATGCGCACTACAGAAGAACAAAAAGAAACCATATATATGCCTGTGACGAAGATACAAGAGATATCATGTACGACACGCTTGCTTCGCTCTGCGCCTGTGACGGCGTCTCCGGTCACGAAGAATCGGTCCGGAACCGCATCCTCTCGCTCGGCTCGTTTGACGCCCATCACGTAGACCCTCTCGGCAATCTGCTCTGCTTCAAGGGCGACGGCGATGCACCCCCGTCGGTGGTGCTTGACGCCCATATGGACGAGGTGGGATTCCTGGTGCGCCATATCGACAAGGACGGCTTCATCACCCTCGACGCCCTTGGCGGCATCGACCCCGGGGTGCTCGAAGGCGCCCAGCTCACCGTGCACGGCAGGGAGCCCCTGCGTGCCGTCGTTGGCGACCTTCCTCCCCACCTCTCCAAAGAGGAAAAGGCACCCAAGCTCCAAGACCTGCCTGTGGACACGGGGCTTTCGGGAAAGGAGGTCCGAGACCTTGTGCCCGTCGGGTCCCCTGTATGCTTCTGGAGCCCCCTTCGCCGGCTTGGCTCGTCACACGTTTCGGGAAAGGCCCTGGACAACAGGGCGGGATGCGCCGTCCTATGCAGCGTCTCCCATTCGCTTCCGAAAGAGTGCAACGCGCTCTTTCTCTTCTCCGTGCAGGAGGAGGTGGGCGTTCGGGGGGCCACCACGGCACTCTTCGGGAGAGAGGATGCACCCGCCCTCTGCATCGATGCGACGCACGCGGGCATGCCGGGCGTTGACGAGCGCCTTACGCGGCCGCTCGGTTCGGGCCCGGTCATCGGCATGGGGCCCGCGGTGGACCCCGGCCTTCACGCACGGCTTGTGCACCTTGCCGGCAGCCTGAGCATCCCGCACACCATCAAGGCATATCCGGGCCGCATGCCGACGAACCTTCGTGCCCTGCAGGTGACGGGCAAAGGCATGCGGGGCGCGCTCGCCTCCCTTCCCGCC
>JAHKLV010000164.1 GCA_020854925.1 Candidatus Methanofastidiosia archaeon
TGTGCGTGCCTATGATGTCATCATGGACGCCGCCGAATTCGGGAGCGGAAGCGTCAACGCCGGCGTCCCTGCAGGGGGATGTGGATAAGAGAGAGAAATACCATGATTCCTCTTCGATAGGGGCGATGACACCGTCCCTTCCCCCAACCGGTGCGGCGAAGAGCACATAGAGCTGTATGAGCGGGTCCTCGAAGATATTCCCTGACACGAAGTACTTGCAGCCGTCAAGCCGTATCTCATACTCTTCGGGAAAGCCCCATGAGGGCGCGCCTTCCAAGCCGGGTGTCTTTTCGAGCGTATACGAATGATAGATGTCGTTGTTGGCAAAGACGATGGTTTCGGCTTCTATCCGTGCATCATACAGGTAACGGTAAGAGTCAATGACGATATTGTTCACGACGGCGGCCGTATCCGCAGACACCCGTATGCCGTTCCCATTCGTGACCAGGGTGTTGTTTGTCACCATGACGTTGTCGCTCGTGGAGCCGATACCGGCATATGTACTATTCAATACTACGTTGTTCGTGATGCGCACGGTATCACAATACGGTGAAGCTATCCCTACCCAGTCGAAATCAAAGACCATGTTCCCCCGTATGTCCACCTCACGCGAAGAGCCCGCGTAGATGCCATGGTGGATGTTTGGGTTCGCCCCATCAAGGGCGTCCGGCGGCATGTCTGCGTCGTCAGGTGCGGGCATGACTACATCGTAGCTCGCCACGAGAAAGTTTCTAGCAATCAGGATGGATTCTGCATATTGGACGTTGATGCCGCCGATGGCACGGATGATGCAGTCGGTGATGGTGATGGATGAGAAGGTGTAGCAGCCGGCGTCCTGCTGCGACTCGGGTGCAGGGGCGTCTGCTGTCCAGAGGGACGTGGAAATGCCGGGCGCATACATGCATTCCGTAACAATGGCCATGTCGGCAACGGTCTGTATTTTGCCCATACTCACTTCGGCATCCCGGTCTTGCTTCGGCCCGAAATAGATGGCGCCGAAAAGGGTGGTATGTTCCGCCCCGCTCCCGCGCAGCGTAAGGGACTTGTTGACATACAGGATGTCCCCCACGTCAAACGTGCCGGGACCAAGTATGAGGATGTCTCCGGGATTGGCGTCGTCTATGGCTTGTTGGAGGTCGTCACCCTCAAAAAGATAGTGCGTCGTGCCCTCTGCCGCCACGACTGCCGTGGAAGAGACGGCTACGAACATCAAGGATAGCATAATAGAGAGAAATTTCATGCGCATGACGAATACTGTTGCGTCTATATATTTTAATCTTGCTATTAAAAAAGAAAAAGAGGAGAAAGAGATCAGGCGAGTAGTGCCTGGATCTCCTGCAGGATGGCCATGGCCCGCTGAAGCGAACCGCTTGCGGCGATGGGATTTGAAAGCTGTGTAGCCCCCTCAATGAATCCCTGTGCCTCGGCAAGCTTGGCGTCAAGGAGCGCCTGCAGCTCCGGTGTGGGGTCTGATGGAAGCATCCCGAGGATCTGCGCCCACAGGGCGTTTGCCTGGGAAAGGCCCGTCATGACCACCGGCACGTACGTCACGATGGAAAACGGCTGCTTCGGGAATTCGAAGGCGCCGACATCAAAGAGCGCACCCTGAGGCCGCGTGGTGGGCGTGCTGGAAAGGGACATGAAGAGGGGTAACTGCCCATCAAGACCGGGGATGCCCGCCATTGCCTGCGTAACCAACACCTCATTCATGGCAAAATCGTGCGTTACGTTCCCATATGCCGGCACGTTGGCATTCACACCCGCATCGATGCACGGTGACTGTTCGGAGAGTGATAGGGGGAATTCATCAAAGAGCGGGTCTTCTGAGAAGTTCCCGAAGGCGCCTTCGTATGCCGCAAGCGATGGTGAGAAGTTGTTGGTTCCCTCTGGCTGCCACACATCGTTGTGAATGATGGTAAACGCATAGGGTGACACGTATCCGTTCGGTTCCCCCTCAAGAGGCCGACCATACTGGATATTATAGAAAGGAAAGTCTCCGTCACGTGGCGAACATTCGAAGATACCGTTCCCAGCGACGATCGAGTTGACGATGGTGACGGCAAGCGGCTCCTCGTAGCTGATGCCATCGAGGGGTGCCCGTGTACGAACATCATTGACCATGATGCCATTTCCCTCATTATCGAGGATGTTGCAGTGCGATATGATACACTCCGCATTGAAGACGGCGACGCCATCGCCATACCCTTCATAGTAGGAATTTCCATCGGCGAAGGGGATAGTACCTACATTTTCCACTATGACCAAGTTTGTCAGCACTCCGCTGCTAAGATACCGTTCGCCTTCCAAAAGATACCCTGTTGAACACAGTGCAATGAGGTCGCCGTCGGAATGGGCTGTCGCACCATCAAGCACGGATATGCCCGCCCCAGGGGCCAAGTAGACCATGTTTGACTGTGTAGTCACATCCATGGATGCAGCCAGGATGCCGAATCCGTTCAGCAACATCATGTTGGACTGGATTAGGGCAGTAAGGTTGTTTTCGGCCCCCGCTAAAACAGGAGCCTTGTCCGTATCATACGCCCCGCCGTACAGCTCTATGGCTCCGCCATAGATGTTATCAGTATACCCATCGAGTCCGGCATCAAGTAAGACATCAGTATGTCCCTGACCATTAATAAAGAACATATTGAACATGATGTCGAGATGGGCAATCGCCTCGGATACGGCATATCCATAGATGCCGGAATAGGCGTTGCCGAGAAAGAGATTTTCGGTGATGGTACCGACAATATCCGACACCCCGTCTGCATACAGGGTGAAGCCGTCTCCCGCCTCGAGAGCCTTTGATCCATTGCCAACAAAAGTATTCTGCTCTACGAAAAAGGTGGCATGGGACGGGGAGGGCGCTGATTCGGGGAATCGCACGAGCACCCCGGAGTCGCCGTTATCTTGAAAGAGATTATCACCGAAAATGTCAAGATCAAGCGTTGAGGACGAACAATCGATGAGAAGACCCTGGCCTTTATTATCGGAGATATCGTTTTTATGAAGGGTAAGGGCTACCGAAGAGCCATCGGACAAATTGGCCCACACACCGATATCGTTGTACCATATACCTGTTGTCTCAAGCAAGGCGCTTCCGCTGCTGCCCTCCGCATCAAGATAGATGCCCGCGCCATTGTTCCCCGTGATGACGCAGTCTACGAGAGTCACGTCGAAAAAACTGTCAACAAAGAAGAAGTCTATGGCGCTGGCGGGCGATGTGGCCTCATTGAGCGTGCACCCGTTGAGGGTAACTGACCCCGAGTACGTGTCATAATATGTTTCAATGCAGGTGTCATCACCATACATGCAAAGATTTTCGAAGATGACATCAGCATTCCGGATGGTAAAGGGCGTACCGAAATCGGGACGTATCGTTACGTAGCCTTCGCCGATGATGGTCACGTCCTTGTCGATGGTAATCGTTGCGATATAGCTGCCGCCGACAACATGTATTATACCGCCCGGTTCAACGCTATCGTATCCTTCGGAAATGGTTGGATATGGCTGCCCGAACCCGACCCAGACCTCAGGGTAGAGAACAGGTGTCGGTGCCGCAACGGTAGGGCGCATACATACGAAGAGAAGTGCAAGAAGTGCAAGAGATACAGACTTATTGATATTCATACAAA
>JAHKLV010000209.1 GCA_020854925.1 Candidatus Methanofastidiosia archaeon
ATGCAATACCACTTTCTGAAGGAGATATTTATAAAGTAGGATGGGCTAATTCCATTTCATGCATTCAAAAGTGCCTGCAGTGATTCTGATGCTTCTAGCGTCCGTCTTGTGTGGGTGTGTGGGTAGTGCTTCTCTTCATGAATCGGAGAAGGATCACTTGAACATTTTCGACGAGGTGAAGCAGGCAACAGTGGGAGCTTATATCGACTGTTGTGGGGCTGATGCCGAGTTCGACGGTATCGTTATTCGTCCCTCTCTAATCGACGCTGAAGGCAATGATGTATTTTGGGGGGACGAGTCTTTATCTGTGTCCATAGAAATATGGACGACAAAACTTGAAGGTGGCAGTACCGAGGTCAGGGATCAGAGGGTCTATGCAGGCACAGGGTATATCTCTGGATGGATGGATCGTATCCTTATACCTTTTGAAGACATCGATGCAAAGGGTAAAACATATGGGTGGTGTTACGTTACGATCCATGCACCTGTTGGTGACTTTAAGGCTGTAAACGGGTATACGCCCCTTATACCATAATGGGTGCGTTGTTATATTTGTGACATAAGCTCTGTGCAAAGGAATCCCTATACGCACTTTAGGTCTAGACAAGGTGTTATTCTGTGGAAAAGAGGCTGGATGTAACAAACAGAGGTACTATCACTATTGATATTATTGAGCTTATGCTGGGATTTTTTGCTCTCGTTGGAATTCCTCTTGCCCTTTGTGGCTGGTCTGGCACCGTTTTTTCTCTCCACTTCGGACGATATGATCTTTTGGCCCTTTCATGCAGCGCATTTGTCGTATACCGTTTACTGCGACGGAGATGATAGAACTTGAACGAAGGAAAAGCTCGTTCATTATACGCTGTAGTAAGAGGGGATAGTAGCATACGCCGGGTCAAGACCGTAATTACATTTCTTTATATCAAGAGGTGCGTGCTGCCCCAATACTAGTGGAGGGATTTTCCTTGAGGAATAGTGATGTGAACAAGCGCAGAGTTGCCCTGGCCCTAGGCATCTGGATGAAGTACCGCAAATATGGCCTCAAATGCGTGTCAGAGCATGACACAGGTCAGTCCTTGGTACTCTTCCACCTTTCCATCTCATATGATGGAGAGGAAATGCACCACGTTGTTCGGAAATGGGGGGAGGACACGTTTCTCTGCACACCAGAACACATCATCAGGGGCGATCTCGATGCCACAGCAGCCAGCCTTGTTGAGCAGTGGTATCTCCCTTCCTAGCGTATAACCTGAACCTCAAGACAGGATAGCATCGTCTTGACAAGACCAATTCCCTCATGCGTTTCCTTGCACTTCATGTGTGCGAAAAAATGCTATTGCGCAATAACTACACCCTTAGATTACATTTCTCGAGGGGGGATAATGAACCTAATATACGGGTGACAAAAAGGGTGTGTTCTAGTAGAATTTCATACTACGTATTACACTCATATTATGTGTAATAAAAGAAAATAAAGAAAAGAAAAAAAAGAAAGAGGAAGCCTATGGGATAATGGCGTCCCTTTCTCCGGCCGGCATGAACTCCTTCATACAGCCCTTGCCGAATGTCTTGGTGACGTTGGCAAAGTCGAATGACAGGTTCTTGTCGGCAAACGCGACCTTGATGATCGGCGAAAGCGTCCAGGCGTCTCCGCGGGCTGCGTGAGGTGCCGTGGCGATACCGCTGTATGCCGACATGTGGCCGACGTTCATGGCGTAGTTCGGGTAGTTCGGACCCCTCATCTCGAAGGGAAGACCCTCGTCCGAGCGGAACGAGAAGGAGTTCGAAGAACCACACATGTCCTGCAGGTCGTAACCGTAGAAGCCGAGCCTGCCCATTTCCTCTTTGTGGAGGATCATGGAGTGGTACCATGCGTTGGCACCTGCCTGTGCGGAACCCGTTGCCATGGCAGTGGTACATCCGGATGCTGCGGAGATGCAGGCCGCACGCTGGCTGCCGCCGAAGTGGGATTCCATGACGGTCGGGTACTGTTCGTAGGTCTCGAGACAGTAGATGCCGATGTCGGTGGATATCTTTTCAATCTCTTCGACAGTGGGCTTGACCTTCCCAAATTCTCCGTACTTGTCCTTGATGTAGTCAATACCGTAGTACACGAAGTCCTCAAGGATGTTGTCCGTGTAGGTGGCCGTTGCGTACTGCGTAAATCCGATACCACCGGACATGTAAGAGCCGAGGTATATCTGGTCGTAGACAACGGCACCAGCAGCGATGACTTCAAGCGTGTGACGGCCGGGGTCGTCGGGGTAGACGCGGTTTGACTGTACGGTGTCGGCGAGGATACCAAAAGGCATGCCTCCCGGTTCGTTTGGTCCACGGGCACGTCGGGCTGGCATGAACGAGGCCATACCGATGACCGAGGCGTGCTTGGAAGCGTAGGAGAAGTCTGCCGTTGCTGCTTCACCGGCTGCCATGTTGTAGGCGCCCATCATGGTCATACCGATCTGCATGCCGGACCATCGCGAGATGGTACCGCCGTCGCAGACGCGGCCGACGATGGTGGGGACCCTTGCAACCTGGTAGGAAGACTTGCCAATGGCGGCCTTGAGCGCTTCTGCCTGGTCTTCTGGGAACTCCTTGTTGATGTTGATGAGGAATCGCGGGTCGATCTGGTCCGCAAGCTCGTCGTCGCCCGTGAAGAACTTGACGTAACAGTCGTACGCGAGTTCTGGGTTCACTTCGCACATGTGCTCCTGGATGACAGCGCCACCAGGCATACTGTGGTTGATGAGCTCGAGGTAGTGGTTGATCGTTTCCGGCGTGACTTCCTTGCCGAGACGCTTCTCGAGGATGTTGTGTGCCATGTCCATACCAACGATGAC
>JAHKLV010000034.1 GCA_020854925.1 Candidatus Methanofastidiosia archaeon
CGTCGCCGTTGACCAGCGACCAGCCCGTCAGGTCCACGGCGTGGTCGCTGACGTTGACCAACTCGATCCAGTCCGAGGGCTCGCCGTCGCCGTCCAGCACCTGCTGATCGGGCTCCAGATCGTCGGTCTCGTTGTCGGCCATGAACTCACTGATGAGCACCGGGCCCAGCCGCCGCCGCCAGTCCCGGCTGATCAGCGTGAAATCCGACTGGTTAACGCCCGCCCGGCCGTCCAGGTCGGCGCAGCCGACCACCGTCGTGCCGTTGGCGTAGAGCCGCCAGACCTCCTCATCGCTCAGGCCGCGATCATAGAGGCGCACGTCGTCCAGGCGGCCCTGAAAATCGTTGGTGCTCGACGCCCCCGGCATGCGCCCCAGGTACACAGAGCCGGTCGCGGCCGTATTGATCGACTGGGCGTTCTCGTACCACGTGATGGCCGGGTCCCGCACGCCGTTGATGTACAACCGCACGTCGCGGACGTTGGTCTTTCCCGCCGGCAGCACCGCCGCCACGTGGACCCACATCTCATCGTAGATGGCCAGCGAGCTGTCGCCCATCCCGCCGCGGACGTTGATCCGCAGCCGACGGGCGCCGTCGATAGTGACACATTTCAACAGCCACTTGCCGCCGAAGACATCATGATCGCCCCACATGAACAGATCGCCGACGTCGTCGTTGGTATAGATCCAGGCCGTGCAGGTCCGGGGGGCCGAGCCGGTGATGCCCGAATAACCGGGGACCTCCAGGTAGTCCCCGTCGCCGTCGAGAACGACCGCGCCGTCGAGCCGGCCGCCGGTCGGGTCGAACCGGGCGCTGCCAACCAGAACGGCCGGGTAGGCGCCGGTCTGGTCATAGGCCCATTCCCCGCCTGGCTCATCCATCCGCCAGCGGGCGACCAGGCCGTCTTCCTGACAGACCTCCTCCGGCGCCAGCCAGGCGTCCACGAAGGCCAGCAGGTCGGCCATGTCCACCCGACAATCGCCCGTCAGATCGCTACGGGGACATAAGACATCGGCCCCATGGCAAGGTAGCAATAGGGCAAACACCGCCCCGAAGAGGAACAAGGGCGCGATCAAGGCCGGTGTTTGTCGTGATCCAGAGGATGGGCCTTTCATCATTCTCTCCAAAAGGTCTCGGGCCGATCGCAGGCACGTGCGTGCGGACGCCGCAGATATCTCTAAGACCCTTCGTGGCGGGCAGGCGTTACACTGGTTTTCATTCACAGGCCAAGCTTCGCGGCCGCGACATCCCGGCGGCGTTGTGTCAATGCCTGCTTGCATGTCTTCGCCAACGGGCGTATTATAGCGGAATTGAGGGCCTGCCTCAAGTGGGGTGGTGTGCCGATCTGCGGGCTGAAAGGCGTGTCCGGCCGATAACCCGGCGATAGCGCGGTCTGCAAACATGGTCTGTGTTGTAGGGTCCAGTCTGTTCGGTCGGGGGTGTGTGAGAGCGGAATGGGCGGCCTGGGGCCGGATTTCTTGAGCCCAGGCCCCTTGACGAACGAAACAAGCTGGGGGCGCATCGGTCCGACACGTCGAAGCCGAGTGTGTCGCGTGCCTTCTGATGCGCCGATACAGGATTGGGCGTGATCGCTTTGCCCGCCGGTCCTCGTCCCGTGCGTCGTTAGAGTGAAAGAAGGTCCGGTTATCGGCCGACGGTCGGTTTGCCGCATGTGGGGCAGGCGAGTCCTTTTGGCCTCGTTCCATCGGCCTCGGGCCTGGACGGATACTGATCAGGAGATGTGCATGATACGACTGGAAGACTTTCGACACATTGTGCCGGATACAAGGCTGGCCGAGATTTACACGCGGGCCCGGAAGCTTTATGGCAAGCACATTGTTCACATCAACGCGACGTACCAGGGCGGCGGCGTAGCGGAGATTTTGTACTCTCTGGTGCAGTTGATGAATGACGTCGGAATCCACGCGGGCTGGCGCATCCTGCACGGCAGTCAGGAATTTTTCGAGATCACCAAGAGCTTCCACAATGCCCTGCAAGGGGCCCCGTTGAATCTGACGGACAGGAAGAAGCATGCGTACGTGCAGGTGAACGACAACTTCGCGCGGTTCACGCATCTTCAGCACGACTGCGTCATCGTTCACGACCCCCAGCCGTTGTCGTTGATCCGCGCGTACCGAAAGCGCCAGCCGTGGATCTGGCGGTGTCACATCGACTTGACGCATCCCCACGATGAATTGTGGGATTTTCTGAAGGGCTTTCTGCTGAAGTACGATCAGGTGGTCATGTCCAGCGAGAAGTACTTCAAGGAGGACCTGCCGGTCGATCAGCGGCTGATGTTCCCCGCGATCAATCCGCTCAGTGAGAAGAACCGGGACATCCCTGAGAAAACGGTCTTGCGGCACATTCGACGGGCGGGCATTCCCACTGACAAGCCCCTTCTTGCGCAGGTTTCGAGGCTGGACCCGTGGAAGGATCCGGAAGGCGTGATCGACGTGTTCAAACAGGTCAAGGAAAAGGTCGATTGCCGGCTGCTGTTCTGCTACAACGCGGCCAGCGACGACCCCGAGGGTTTGCAGATGTACCGCCGGGTGTATCGCAAGGCCAACCGGATGGTCGCTACGGGGGACATCGTTTTCGTCGTGGGCAACAGCGAGATTCTGGTCAATGCGGTTCAGCGGTATTCGTCGGTGAT
Source organism: Candidatus Methanofastidiosia archaeon (assembly GCA_020854925.1). Classification (GTDB taxonomy): domain Archaea; phylum Methanobacteriota_B; class Thermococci; order Methanofastidiosales; family NM3; genus JAHKLV01. Next base: position 2,653 of record JAHKLV010000034.1, read on the forward strand.
CATCCAGAAGTCGATTCGGGAGGGCTTCTGCCTGGCGGTCACCGAGGCGCTGTGGAAGGGGACGCCGGTCGTGGCATCGCGGGTCGGGGGGATTCCGTATCAGATCGACGATGGGGAGGACGGCTTCTTGGTGGAGCCGCGGGACACCGAGGGATTCGCCGAACGGATCATCTATTTGCTGCAACATCCCGATGAGGCCCGGACCGTGGGGCAGGCCGGCAAAGAGAAGGTCCGGCGGAAGTTCCTGATTACACGGCTTCTGTCGGACTACCTGGACATGCTCAGTTCCGTCATGGATCACTGAGTGAGGGCCGCGAGGTCCGCGGGACTCGTCGCGCCAGGTGGTTCAGCGATTGCGGTGTTTCTTTCGATAGGCCAGGGGCGTTGTGCCGACGGTGCGTTTGAAAATGACGCCCAGGTGGGTGGCGTTGGAGAAGCCGGCCTCGCGGGCGACCTTGGCGACGGGCAGGTCGGTGCGGATGAGGATCTCACGGGCCAGCTCGATGCGGACGCGTTGGATTTCCTTGAGGATGGATCGCGCGAGGACTTTCTGGAAGCGGCGTTCGAGGAGGCGTCGGGAAGCGGAGACAGCGGCGACCACGTCGTCGACGCGGATGGGGTCCTTGGCGTTTTCGCGGATGAATCGGATGGCGGCGGCCACCTGGCGATCGCCGATCGCCAGAATGTTGGTGGACTGTCGCGTGATGACCTGGACGGGATCGACGGAGATTTGCTGTCCGGCCATGGGCTCGCCGGCCATGAGTCGATCGAGCAGCGAGGCGGCTTCGTAGCCCGCGCGTTCGATGTTCATGGCGATGCTGGACAGTTGGGGATTGGACAGATCACAGAGCAGGTCGTCGTTGTCGACGCCGATGACGGCGACGTTTTCGGGGATCATGAGTCCGGCGATCCGGGCGGCGGCCACGACGTAGCGGGCGCGTTCATCGTTACAGGCCAG
>JAHKLV010000156.1 GCA_020854925.1 Candidatus Methanofastidiosia archaeon
GGAAACGCAGTACTTTGTCCCCACAGGTCCGCACATCGGGGCACATGACCATCTCGTGCCCACCTTTGACAAGATTCTCAACTCATCCCGCTACTTCCCCTTTACCACCATCGTCGACAGCGTCCTTCGTACCCTCGAGGAGACCTTTGGCGTGCCGGTGGATATCGAATTCGCCATCGATGTGGACGAAGCCCTGAGCGGGACCTTCCACCTTGTGCAGGCGCGGCCCCTGGGAAGCAGGCCCGAGCACCGTCCCGTGACAATACCGCATATCGACCCCAAGGACATCATCCTGAAAAGCAGCCATGTCCTCGGCAACGGATTCAAGCACAACGTGCCACACATCGTGTACGTGTCGCCTGAGACCTTCACGTCAGAAAACGCATATGCCATTGCCAGGGAAATTGGTGCCCTCAACGAGCTGCTCTCCCTTGAACAGTACATTCTCATCGGGCCGGGGCGCTGGGGAACATCCAATCCCGAGCTCGGCGTGCCGGTACGCTACGGGGAGATATCAAACGCTTCGGTCATTGTCGAGCTCTCCACGGGCAAGATGGCGCCGGAACTCTCCTATGGTACCCACTTTTTCGGGGACCTCATGACCTCCAACACCCTGTATCTGCCGGTGTTCCCCGAAAAGGGAGGCATCATCGACACCGCGTTCTTTGAATCGCAGCCAAACAGGTACCATTCGCCCCTCATCAAGCTGATAAGCCACTATTCCGGATTCGGCGTATATGTCAGCGGAGAGAAAAAGACCGGCATCGTGTGCCTGGAAAAGAAGCCCGACCTCTAGACAGGTGGATGTTTCCCGGCCTGCCAACACCTTTTTATGGTGTGTCACCCATCTCTTCCCAGAGGGGAGTTGCCACATGGAAGGAGAAAAGGACCAGGAAACGCTTTTGCGGACGCTGCAGGAGCGGGTAAAGGAACTCAACACGCTCTACCGCATCACCAAGATAATGGCAATGCGCGACGAACCGCTTGAGACCTCGCTTAAGCGCATCGCAGACATCCTTCCCCAGGGATGGCAGCACCCAGATGTGTGCTGCAGCAGGATATCGTACGGCGCCGTTGCCGTGACGTCCCCCCGCTTCAAGGAAGGACCGTGGAAGCAGGTCGAAGATGTCATCATCAACGGCAAGCCCGTGGGGACTGTCGAAGTTCACTACGTTTCCAAGCGCCCCGATGCAGACGAGGGGCCCTTCCTTCTTGAGGAGCGCAATCTCATCATCGAAATCGCGAGCCGCGTTGCCGAGCTTATCACCATCAGGAAGACAGAACAGGCCCAGCTCCGCTCCCAAGAACGATATATTGATTTTCTCAACAACACCGAAGAGCTCGTAGCAGTGGTGCGGGTCTCTCCACGGCCGGACCAAGAGGTGGTGACCCTTGCCAACACAACCCTCTGTGACACGCTGGGGTACGACCCCGAGGAGATTGTCGGTTCCCCCGCCTCGGCACTCTTTGACCAGCGCATGTATGCAGCCTTCCTCGATGCCCTGCGCGCTGCAGAGGGGCGGCAGTGCGGCCCGCAGCCCCTGATGCTGGCTGCAAAGAACGCCACCATGATTCCCGTGAAGGCAGATGCGCACCGGTTGACGCTCTCGAACAAGCGGTATCTCTTCATCGTCATGGAACGCACGTAGTGCACGTCCCGGTGCGATGCGACCGACAGCCGGCCAATGCTTATATTCTTATAAGAGGAAAAGAGAATAGGAATATGGTCGGCAAGTACTCATTTTACACCTACGCCATAGATGTGAGAGACCTTCCCGAAGGGGTGACAGCCTATGGCGACGGCTATGTGGGAGGCAAGGCCAAGGGGCTCATCATGAGCATGATGGCATATCAGACAGGCCTGGTGAACGGCGCGTATGCCGACCATGTGAACTTTCCTCCCACGTACATCCTCTGTTCAGGGTACTTTGACCAGTTCATGCGTCTCAACAAGCTCGACCGGTACGTTGCCAGGCATGTGAAGGGGGGCGTCGATCCCACAGAGCTTGCCCGTCGATTTATGGAAGGAGAGCTTCAGTGGAAGCTCAAGGAGGTGCTCTACGACATACTGCAGCATGAGAAGGGGCCCCTTATCGTGCGATCGTCGTCCTTCCTTGAAGACAGCCTCGACTATTCCTTTGCTGGCATCTATGAATCGGTGTTCATCGCAAACAGCGGGACCCTCGAGCATCGCCTCGAGTCGCTGCAACAGGCCATACGCACCGTGTATCTCTCGACATTCAAGGAAAACGCCATAGGGTACCGTAGAAAGCATAAAATCCCCCTCTCATCGGAAAAAATGTCCATCGTCATCCAGCGCGTAGTGGGGCACCATCATACCGAATCGCTCTTTTTTCCCCTGATGGCAGGAGTCGCCTTTTCGAGGAATTACTACCCGTGGAACGAACGGATACGGATGGAGGACGGCGTGGGGCGCCTCGTGATAGGATTGGGGACGCGGGCCGTGGGACGCGACTACGCACGGGTCTTTTCCCTGTCCAATCCCCGCCTCAGGCCTGAGGGGTCGGTTGTTGACGAGATAGTGCGGTACTCCCAAACAAAGATTGACGCCATCGACATGACCTCAGACGAGCTTGTCACCCTGGACCTGGCACACATCAAAAACGCCATACACAACGTGCAGCTCGTTGCCTCGGTGCTTAAGGAAGGCCAGTATCTTACGAAGGCTGACCGCCACATTCCTGAGGAGGACGTGCTCATACCGTCCTTCGATGCACTCCTCTCATCGGATGCGTCCCTTCCTTTCGTGCCACTCGTTTCGGACATCCTCACCTCTCTCGAAGCGCTCTTTGAGGTGCCGGTCGACATCGAATTCGTCCTCGATCTTGAGGAAGGGGGCTCCCCCCAGTCCGCCTTCTCACTTGTGCAGGTGCGCCCCCTCGCCAGCCGCCCCGAGAACAAGAAGGTGGCTGTTCCCCGTATCAGAAAGGAGGACATCATCATCCACAGCAAAAACGCCTTGGGAAACGGGCTCAAGTACAACATACCACACATCGTCTACGTGCCTCCCGCATCCTTTTCGGCAGAGCGCTCGCCCGCCATCGCACGGGAAATTGGCGCAATCAATACAACGATGCACAACGACCGGTACATCCTCGTGGGACCGGGGCGGTGGGGTACGTCGATTTTATCACAGGGCATACCCGTCATCTATGGGGAAATATCCAACGCTGCTGTCATTGTGGAATACTCCCTCGGCGCCACTGCACCGGAGCTTTCGTATGGGACACACTTTTTCGGCGACATCAGCGCAACGAACACGCTCTACATCCCCGTTTTCCTTGACAAGGGTGACGAAATAGACACCGCATACCTGGATTCGGCACCGGCGCAGGGTTCGGAGCTTGTACGCCTCATTTCATCAGAACAGGGATTCAAGGCATGTGTCAACGGCGACCGCAAAATAGGCATCGTAGCACGCCAAGAACCTAAAAAAAGCAGGAATGGTGGGCCCACCGCGATTTGAACGCGAGACCTCCCGGTTATCAGCCGGACGCTCTAACCAAGCTAAGCCATGGGCCCGTGTGAACAATGAGTAACGACGAGTCTTTTTAAAGTTTTCTGCAGCATTCCCGGCCTCCCCCTCGACCGGTGACGAGACAAAAAAGCGTCGCATTGGCACGGTCTGTGCAAAAGTCTTATAAATGTCCATCAGATTTTTAGGGTATTGTGATAGCATGGTAGAGCTTACTTTTCTTGGAAGCGGAGGTGGGAGATTTATGACCATCACCCAAAAAAGAAGTACCGGCGGGTTTTTGCTCGAGGACGGCGTCAAGGTGCACGTCGATCCCGGCCCCGGCGCGCTGGTCAAATCGTGGCAGCACGGCAAGGACCCGCGCGAGCTTGATGCCATCGCGGTATCCCATTGCCACATCGACCACTGCAACGATTGCAGTGTCCTCATAGAAGCGATGACAAACGGCGTCACCCGCCAGTCAGGCGTGCTTATCGGCTCCGAGAGCCTCTTTACCCAGAATCCCGGCGTGCCGGTGCAGTACACGGAAAAGTACCTCGAGCGCAAGGAGGTCGTCAAGGCAGGGGACATGGTTATGGTGGAACATCTCGTCATCAAGGCGACACCGACCATCCATTCTGACCCCACAACAGTGGGGTTCGTCTTTGAGACGTCGCAGGGAAACGTCTCATACATATCCGACACGCAGTTCTTTCCCGACCTCACCAAATGGCACCGGGATGCCCGCGTCCTCATCGCAAATGTGACACGCCCGGCACGATTCCGCATCCCGTACCATCTCACCACCACCGACGCCATCAAGATAGCCTCGGATATCAATCCCGAACTCGTGGTCATGTCCCACATCGGCATGAAGATGCACATGATGGGCGTTGAGGAAGAACGAAGGGAGTTAGAGGAAAAAACGGGAATCCGGACCATTGTTGCCGACGAGGGCAAAAAGATATTAATGGATGGCTCAGCTATCACTACCAGCTTGTGAGATGATATACGATGATGCCCAAGACGTATGAACTCAAGGATGTGGAGAAGAAGTGGCAGGACGCATGGGACAGGGATAAGACCTACCGGTTCGACGTCAAGTCGGAACGCCCGGTGTATTCCATCGATGTGCCGCCCCGGTACGCTTCCGGCGGGCTGCACATCGGCCATGCCACGCACTACACGCACATCGACATGATTGGCCGGTATCGCCGGCTCATGGGGTACAACGTCTTCCAGCCGCTGTGCTTTGATGTCAACGGCATGCCCATCGAGGTGAACGTGGAAAAAAAGTTCAAGATATCCCCCCGCGAGACCCCACGTTCGGAATTCACCCACCTGTGCAGCGAGTTTGCCAATGAAAACATCGCCACCATGATCAATCAGTTCAAGATACTCGGATGCGGCTACGACCCCTCCCTCTATTATCAGACGGACGCAGAGTATTACCGCAGGATTACCCAGATTACGTTTCTCAAGATGCTTGAGCAGGATATGGTCTACAAAGGCAAGCACCCCGTGAACTGGTGCACCCGATGCGTCACGGCGCTTGGCGACGCGGAGATAGAGTACGCCGACAGGGAGACCATGCTCAACTACATCAAGTTCCACATAGCCGACCCGGGGGACATAGAGGAAGGCAAGGACATACACCGCGACCACAATGGCCTCTATGTCATTATAGCCACCACCCGCCCCGAGCTCCTGGCCACCTGCCAGACCGTCGCCGTCAACAAGAACGACCCGCGTTACGGCATCCTCGTGGGTCACACGCTTCGCACCCCCCTCTTCCGGAGAGAGGTAACCGTCGTGGCAAGCGACGCCGTGAAGGTCGACTTTGGCACAGGCATCCTCATGGTCTGCTCCATAGGTGACAAGGACGACCTTGAATTCATCTACCAGCACGGGCTTGACTTCGAGAAGGGCATCGATGAGGAAGGGTGCATGACAGACCTGTGCGGCCAGTACCAGGGCTACACCACCATCGAGGCACGGGCAAAGATCGTTCAGGACCTCCAGGACAAGGACCTCCTCGTCAAGCGCGAGTCGGTCCCACAGAGCGTGGGGACCTGCTGGCGCTGCCACACCCCGGTGGAGTTTCTCGTCAAGGACCAGTGGTTCGTAAAGATAATGCCGTACAAGGACCGTATCCGCGAGGCCGCAAAGACCATAACCTGGCATCCCGAATGGATGAAGGTTCGACTCGACCAGTGGATAGACTCGCTTTCCTGGGACTGGGTCATCTCCCGCCAGCGTTACTTTGCCACCCCCATTCCCGTGTGGGAATGCAGCAACTGCGGTGCCATCGTCCCGGCACAGGTGGAGCAGTGCTATGTCGACCCGCTGAGAGACAATCCTCCCTCACCCTCATGCCCCGACTGTGGCGGCCCCCTCGAGGGGTCACCAGAGGTTTTTGACACCTGGATGGACTCATCCATATCGGCGTTGTACAACACCTTCTGGCAGCGGGACGACCATCTCTTCGAGAAGCTCTACCCCATGTCCATTCGCACCCAGGCACACGACATCATCAGGACCTGGGCGTTTTACTCCATCCTTCGCTGCACACTGCTCACGGGCACGGAACCGTGGGAGTCCATCTTCATCGACGGGCACATCCTCGCACCCGACGGACGATCCATGCACGCATCGTGGGGCAACACCATCGACCCCTTAGAAATCATCGATGAACACGGGTCGGATCCCATGCGCTACTTTGCCGCATCGCGCGGCCTCGGGGAGGACAGCGCCTTCTCGTGGAAGGAGATAACCCATGCGTTGCGATTCATCAACAAGCTCTATAACATCGGTAAGATCCACGAATCCGCCGATTCTGAAGGCACCCCCAACACCGTTGACGCATGGATCGTGAGCGAACTCGCCCTCACCGCCGATGCGGTGCGCAAGGCGGTGGAAGCGTACCAGTTCGGGGCGGCGCTGCGCGAGGCCGAGACGTTTATCTGGCACACCTTCGCCGACAACTACCTCGAGATGATCAAGTACCGGCTCTACAGCAAGGAGCTTCCCGGGAACGTGGTGCGCCAGCTGTATGATGATGCGCTCAAGCTTGTGGCACCCGTCCTTGTCCATGTGACCGAGGAAGTGCACAGCCACCTCGTGGGGGGCGAGAGCATCCACCTGTCGGCATGGCCAGACCAGTACACCGTTGACGAACAGGCGCTCGAGAAAGGTCGATTGGCGAGAGATATCATCGCCGAGATACGACGATGGAAATCGCAAAAAGGCATGCCGCTCAACAAGGAGATCCCCCAAGCGACAATCTTTGCAAAGGTTGACCTTTCAGATGTCGTCCCTGACATCAGGGGGACGATGAACATCACCGAACTGACGGTAAGCACCGACGCCCCCGACTACGTTGAGATCATCGCCGGGGTGACGCCCAACTTCGCCCTGCTCGGCCCTGCCTTCGGCAAGCAGACAAAGGCGGCAACAGCACTGCTCACCGACCCCGATATCGCTCGGCGCGTCATGGACGAGGGCGAAAGTGAGGTGGAGGGCATGCTTCTCAAGAGCGACTACATCGCAAAGATAGACCGTGCCTTTGAGCAGCATGGCAAAAAGGTGGAGCTCATCGAGCACCAGGACTTTGTCATAGAAATGGAGTAGCTCCCCTTCCGCCCCGGACACCTCTCGGGGGCCGTCCTTTTTTTGAGGATGCACGACGCCTCGCGCATCCCCTGCTTCACTGCCTACCCGAGGGCGTCCTCCATCCACCCCGGCAGGTCGGGGCCGAAGCCCGATGCCAGAAGGTCCTGCCACGCCTCGTCGGTGAGGCGGTCGGAAAGCGGATGACGGAACTCGTAGTAGGAAAAGACGGCACCCTGTGCCAGATAGGTGACACCATCCTGGTGGACGACGACATACAGGGGCAGGGGGTATCCCACGCCTTCCTCGAGCACCTGCTGCGAGTTGACATCGGTGTGCACATCGGCTATGACGGCCACCGACTCGTCCGCCTCGGTTTGCAGCGTGTCGAAGTCGGCGGAGAAGGTGGTAAGATACTCGAGCGCGCCGCCGATGTGGGTGACGCGGTACGATTCCTCCTCAGAGAGCGGCACGCCTTCAAGCTCCTTGACGGACACATCGAGAAGGAATCCCAAGAGGTCAGAAAGCGCCCCGAGGCGTTCCCCAATTTCAGGGATGAGGAGGCCCCGGGTCATAAGCCCGTCGCGGGTCATGTCGGTGAGCGCCTGCAGACGGCGGTACACCTCGGGAACGGGCTCCACATATCCCAGGTAAGGCGACGATGCCACCGGCATGGATGTTGCCTCAACGGTGTAGGACTGCTTGGCGTAAAGGATGGTGTCGTGACGAAGCTCAGCCCACGAACCGAGGGCAGTCGCAAGCTCCTTGCGAAGCCACGCATCCGAGCGCATGAACGCAGGATACCCCTCCCTGTCTGCAAGGTCATATGCAGCCAGGGTGTAGAGCCAGGAGGTATACAGATTCTTGCCCCAGTCATCAAGGGAAAACGATGCCACCTCATCGCGCAGGGCGGCAATCTGTTCATCGTATCCCTGATACGCCGTGTCCCCTTCCTCCCAGAGGATAGATTCGGCCACCTCGAATCCCAGGACACTCAGGATGTCAAGGCCCCGCGGGAATCCGCGTATGGGGCCGGCGTCGCTGTAAACGAGGGTGAAGGGTTCGCCATCCCCCTCATAGAAAAGCACGTTATCGTAGACGAGCTCGAAAAAGAAGTACGAGTCGAGGATAAAGCGCTGTCCCATGAAACGGTACCCCTTCGTATCGTCCTCAACGGTCTGTTGGTCTGTGATGACGCTCGAATTAATCCGGGGGTCTGGCAGTTCTTGCGCCCGTTCGATAAACTCGGCCAGAAGGGCGTCGTCACCGATGCGTGCAAGGGTGCACTCCTGCCCATACACAGCCTCCATGACCTCGGCATACTGGTAAACGGTAAGGTCGTCGGCGTCCCCCACATAAAACGCCGTGGTACGGTACACGCGATCCCATGCATCAAGCGCGGGCTCACCCGTGACAGCGGTATCCATGAGCGACCGGCACAGGAGGACGGCCGCACGCGTCTGTTGCGGTTCCTTGAGCAGGTGCGACATCCTGCCATACCACATCATGGCCTGAAAGTACCGGCCAAGCTCCTCAGTCCGTGTATAGTGCCCTCGCGGCCTATAC
>JAHKLV010000073.1 GCA_020854925.1 Candidatus Methanofastidiosia archaeon
CTCGTGATGGTGTAGGTCTTCCCCGTCCCCGGCCCGGCGTCAACGGCGATGACGCCGTCGATGGTGTTGACAACCTCATCCTGTTCCCTGTTGTCGACCATCAGTCCCACCCCCCGCAGCACAGGTCACGGTATTCGCATGTTCCGCACAGCGACGTGCTTAGTGGTTCACGGGAAAAGCCGGTGCGCAGGCATTCGCGCATCCGTGCAAGCTGCGTATCGACAAAGGAGAGGAACGCGTCCAGGTCGTCCTCGAAGAGATAGACCGCCCGGGTTTCCTTGTTGTACCCGGCCTTGCCTTTCCTGAATGCGGCAATGTCGGATACGAGGCTTTGTGCCCCCTTTTCTGAACCGAAAGCCGCCGAAAGCTCCTCGGCGTAGGCGGTCAGGTCCCGGGGTCCCGCCCCGCGGAGCGGATCGGGAAACGGATGGTCGGCAATCCACCGGGCAATCTGTTCGTTGCCTTTGTCGTTGAGGAATGCCGTCCGGTCCTTTGATGTCGCAAACCACGCAAGCGAGGACGGGGTTTCCAAGAATGATGCAAAGGTGTGGGGAAGGTATACCACCTTCAGGAGGAGGTCTTCCACGCTGCCCTTTCCTTTCATCATTTCATGCTTTGTTCCCAGGGGATAGACATATAGGAACGTGAGCGTGGCTCCGGGGGTCTCCTTTCGCAACTTGGCAAGGTAGACAAGCGGCTGGTAGTCTACCTCATCGCCCGAAAGCGCGGGTTGCATGCGCTTCATGGCGCCCGAGGGCGTCAGCGGCGTCAGTGACGACTTGTAGTCGACGATGGTTGTCTTGTCCTGCAGCAGGTCGATAATACCCTTGAGGTGAAGTGACGAGTCTTCAAAGTAGAGTTCGCTTGCGGGGGACGATATGGCAATACCCAAGGCAGCAGCAACGGGATTCTTTCCATGGCGCGGGCTTCGGGTGAGCCCTTCCATTGAAGGCACGGGTTGGAGAGGGGAGGCGTCGAGGAACGCCATGATGGCCTTTATGGCCAGGGCGAAGTCTGTCCGCTCTAGCTCCCTGGTCTCCCGGGGCGCGATGCCGAGATACTGTTCGGTGAGCAGGTCGGCAAAATACGCCTCGCCCCGTTCCCGCACCAGGTCCGGGCGCGCCGCATAGACCTCGGCAAAGGCATGAATGAGGGTGCCTTTCAGAAAGAAGGGTTTTTCGGTACCGGGGACGAGAAGGGAATATTCATACTTTTTCGGGCATGTGACAAAGGTCCGCAGCGAGCTTTGGGAAAAGATCTCAAAAGGGGTTGTGTCCTCATCGGGAGGCACGGCGGGCAGCGCGGCGGCATAGGTGGGGCGGATGCCCGGGCGCCGGGTCGAGAAGAGCTCGTCGTCAAATCCCTTGATGTCCCGCCCATACAGGATGTTGAAGTAGAACGAGGGCATCGTGGGGGCGTTGTCCTTCATGGCGGTGGCTAGGTAGTACCGCTCCTTACCCTGGCACAACATGACCTGGAATCGCACAAGGTCGCGGGCAAGCTCCGCCGCGCCGTCGATGTAGGGTGCCGCCTGAGGCTCGGTTGCCCAGGATGCGTCAAGGCCCACGTAGATGCACACGGGACGGTCCACGTACAGCGCCGATGCGCTGTCAACGATGACGATGCCCGTTTTCGTCGAGTCGAGCGACACGTTCATGGAATAGACATAGTAGGAAAGGTCTGAGAGCCGCTGCCATGTCACGGGTTTGGTGAGCACGCCCACGGCGTCAAGCGCCTTCCAGAAGGCCTCTGGTATCGCCGTTATCCGTGCGTTGGGGCTGCAGAGACGTTCACTGATGGCACGCACCGCATCGCCGAACGACTGGCGCTTGCATGCGTCAAGGAGTTCAAAGAGGGAGAGAGCGTCACGACCTTCCTCCCTGCGGACGTACTCTGCAAATCGGAAGTCGTCAAAGGTGGCGTCCGCATCGATACCGAACATCTCAAGGAACGGGCGTACCTCCCTTACGAGGATGTGCGTGAGCCGCCAGGTCGAGAACAGGAGGCTGAGAATCGTGCGGACGCCGAGGTCGTCGCGTAGATACCTGCGCTCGTTTATGGTGATTCCCTTGCCGTAGAGATACGATTTGAGGCGCGTGGTCATGGATGACGCGCTATGGGCCACGATGGCTATCTCCTGTTCACGCTCCTTGGTGAGCAGCGGGCCGATGGCGGCTATGACGGCGTCCTCCCCGTCCAGAAGGTAGAGGGGCGCGGGGTTGTAGCGCCTGTCAGAGAAAAGGGCTATATCGTCATAGTCCTCGGGAAGGACCAGGCGGTCAAGCTCGTCAAAGAGCTGTGTGCCAATAACGGCTATACGGAGGCCGCTGAGGGCCGATGGTTCGAAGAGCTCCCTGGATCGCAGTTCGGTGGGCAGGGACTGGAGGATGCGGTAGACCGCACGTTCCGTCTCGTTGAGGAAGGGCGTTACCGACGGGGTGTGGGCGCGTATGGCCATGATGTGCTGTACGGCGTTGTGGACATGTTTGAGGGGCAAGCCGAGGTCTGACGCTATGCGGGTCACGGTGTCAGCCTCGGTGATGAGGGCATCATGAAAGTACCGGTAGGCATGGCGCGATGCCACTTCCTTGGGCGTCATGGCGAGCTTGCCGAGCCGAGCACCCCTTACCCGCTGGTTGAGTGCCGTCGCAAGGGGTGCGTCTGCCGTGAGGACAAGGTCGTAGTCCCGCACCTCCTCGTAGAGGTCGTCGATGGGGCGGGGGGTATGCAGGCTCTGGTCATCCATGCGTCTCTCCCTTTTGTCGACATGGGGCGCTAAATAGTTTGTGCCGTGCTTTTTGGGCACCTATAAATATGATGAGTCCCATAGTGATACCGGAGGTGGAAGGCATGAGTGTCATAAAGGTCATCGAGGTGGTGAGCACGTCGCCCATCTCATGGCAGGATGCCGTCGAGGAAGGGATAAAAGAGGCTTCCCGGACCATCCACAACATCGTGGGTGTCGACATCGTGTCCATGAAGGGTCATGTGCACAACAACGTCATTTCGGAATACCGCACCGACCTCAAGATAGCGTATCTTGTCGACAAGGACCGCTGAGACTTACGTCCGGTACAGGCAGCGAAAGACAAGCTCCCTGAGGGATTCCTGTTCATGATGGTCCAGGGGGGAAAGGAGTTCGGCAATGCCCGAATCCAGTTCGTCTGCAAGCTCATCATAGGCGTGCTGGCCTTTTGGGGTGAGCGACAGCGATGCCACAGCGTTGCTCGTATCAACCACGGCGTATCCTTCTGCCGCCAGATTCTCGGCACGGGCACCCACGTCTTCCGGCGAGATGCCCAGGTCCTGTGCCGCTGCGTCGGCGGTGAGAATGGCGTTCGTCCCGAGAACAAGCAGCAGGTGCGCGAGACGGGGATTGAGGGTGATGCCTGTGGCGTAGAGTAGCCCCTCGAGCCGGTCTGCGAGCATTGACAGGAGATATGCAGCTTCATCGTGATTCATGGCACCACTTCTTCTCTCGTTTTTTCGAATAAATACATATGGGTACGGCCGTGGGGAGCAAGGTTTATGTAGTATGCAGCAGATGGTACGTGGTGAGAACCCTCTCTGTCCTGCTTGCGTGTGCACTCCTCCTTTCTGCGGCCGCCGTGTCGGCCCATGTGCCTCGTACCGCGTCGGGAAATGACAGCATCGACACAGCGCTCGCCGTGTCCGACCCCCTCAAGTCGTGGGTCTTTTACGACGAGGTGACCCTGTCATCCTCGGTGCGGTA
>JAHKLV010000234.1 GCA_020854925.1 Candidatus Methanofastidiosia archaeon
CCGCTCATCGTTCGTGCCCACGACCGCCAACCTGAGCTTGTAACGCACAAGGGAACTGACAGGCCTCCCTCCCACCTCTTTCATTCCCTGGGGCGGGGGAAGGTGGATAGGCACATGGAACCGTTCTTTATAGAGATTCTGCCTGAACATGATGAAGAACGCAGGCTTTCCTCCCATGAAGGTGAGGAGTTCATCGTCGTTGTGTGCGGCACCATCGAGGTCATATACGGCACTGAAACACATATCCTCGAAGCTGGCGACAGTATCTACTATAATTCTGTTGTCCCCCACTACGTATCATCGGCGAACGGTGAAGGGGCCTCGATATATGCGGTGCTCTATCTGCCGGAGTAGGATGTCCATGCCACGCACCGAACCGCTACGCGAGATGACATTGGGGGACATGCTCGACGAGACCATCGAAGCATACCCAGACAATGAGGCCATTGTGTATGTGGACCGCGACTTTCGCCTCACCTACGCGGAGTTTGGGGAAGTCGTCGATAACCTGGCGAAGGGGCTCATGGCCCTCGGTGTCGCTAAGGGGGAGAAAGTCGCCGCATGGGCCACGAATATCCCCTACTGGGTGGCACTTCAGTTTGCCACTGCAAAGATCGGGGCCGTCCTTCTGACGGTGAACACTGCATACAAACGGGAGGAGGTGCGCTACCTCCTTGGGCAGTCAGAAACTGAGACGCTCTTTCTTATCGACGGATTCAGGGATACCGACTATGTCCGTACCATCTATGAACTCGTGCCAGAACTGCGGGACCAGCAGCGCGGCTACCTCTTAAGCGCTGCATTCCCCCATCTGCGCCGGGTCTGTTTTCTTGGCCAGGAAAAGCATCGGGGCATGTATTCGCTTCCCGAGATCCTGTCTATGGGGATCATGGTTACAGACGATGATTACCAGCGTCGGCAGGATGAGCTCTCCCCCCATGACGTGGTCAACATGCAGTACACGTCCGGGACCACGGGATTTCCCAAGGGTGTCATGCTTACCCATTACAACATAGGGAACAATGGCTTCTGGATTGGAGAGAATCAGTGTCTCACCTACCGCGACCGCATGTGTCTTCCCGTACCTCTTTTTCATTGCTTCGGATGCGTATTGGGTGTGCTCGCCGCCGTTAGCCACGGGACCACCATGGTGATTCTCGAGACCTTTGACCCTGTCCTCGTCATGTCCTCCATCGAGTCCGAACGATGCACGGCGCTCTACGGCGTGCCTACCATGTTTATTGCGGTCCTTGAGCACAAGCTCTTCCCAAAGTTTGACTATTCCAGCCTGCGCACCGGCATCATGGCGGGATCACCCTGTCCCATCGAGGTCATGCGACAGGTCATGGACCGCATGTATATGGGGGAAATTACCATCTGCTACGGTCTTACCGAAGGTTCTCCAGTACTTACCCAGACCCGAGTGGATGACGATATCCGCTACCGTGTGGAGTCCGTGGGGCGGGCCATGCCTGAAATAGAGGTCCGCATCGTTGACCCGGAGACGAACGTGCCCGTCGCGTGCGGAGTGCAGGGAGAGGTATGCTGTCGTGGCTACAACATCATGAAGGGGTATTATAATCAGCCTGAGGAGACGTCGGCCGTCATCGACTCAGAGGGATGGCTCCATTCTGGCGATCTCGGCATCATGGACGACCAGGGGTATCTCTCCATAACCGGCCGCTACAAGGACATGATAATACGGGGAGGGGAAAACATCTATCCCCGCGAGATTGAGGAGTACCTGTATCACATGGAAGGCATTTCGGACGTGCAGGTGGTGGGCGTGCCCAGCGCAAAATACGGCGAGGAGGTGGGTGCCTTTGTCATCCCTAAAAAAGGACATGTACTTACCCCCGAAGATGTGAAGGATTTTTGTCGCGGGAAGATAAGCAGGTTCAAGGTTCCAAAGCATGTATTTTTCGTGGATTCCTACCCCATGACCGCTAGCGGGAAGATTCAAAAGTACAAGCTCGTGGAAATGTCACGCACCCTTCTGGGCACCGAGTAAGGGTGGTCATACCCACTCGGTGAATTGGTATTCATTATTTATGAAAACCTTTTTAATGCGGTTATTCCTACAGGGTGTATTTGTCGTACAGGTGAGCACATGACCGTTACAACTGAGGAAAAGATGATGCTGGCCGAGAATCCCGGGACGCCGGTCCACGTTCTCATGGAGTTGGCCAAAGATGAGGATTTTTGCGTACGGTCACAGGTGGCGTGGAACGAGAATCTCCCCGGGGAGGTCATATGCGCGCTCAAGGACGACCCGTGCCTGTACCGGGTACTGGAGAATCGCCTGGCTGAGGGTCTTACCCTCCCCGACCCCGTGAAAGAGGCGCTCTCTTCCTCCTGTGAACCGTTTATCAAGCGCGCTGTAGCCTATGACCCGAGCTGTACGTCGGTCATTCTAGAGGCGCTTTCTTATGACGTGTCCGACCATGTGCGCATCGCCGTTGCTTCGCACAAGCGGACACCGCCCCAGGTTCTCGAGCGCCTGTCAAAGGATGCCGAGGAAATCGTGCGGCGCAAGGTGGCGCGCAATCCTTCGACGCCGCTGGCGACGCTCCTCGCCCTTTCCAACGACACCAAGGTCATGGTGCGCAGGGTCGTGGCGGAAAACGAGCGCCTTCCCCCCGACATCCTTGCATCTCTTGCCAGCGATGAGGAGGGGTATGTGCGCTACTGTGTCGCCGGAAATCCCCGCACGCCACCCGAGGCACTTGCCACCCTGGCGAAGGATTATTTCTACGAGGTTCGCGTCAACGTGGCGCGCAATCCGTCAACTCCGCTCGACCTTCTCGAATCCCTCGCGGAGGATGAGCTGGATATGGTGCGAAACAGGGCCCGC
>JAHKLV010000243.1 GCA_020854925.1 Candidatus Methanofastidiosia archaeon
AGCGTCACGTCTCCCCCCGTGACAACGCTTGCACCTCCCGTGACAACACCACCACCTAGTGGGGAAGGGAACGGGTCATCCGGCCTTTTGTGGACCGCGGGGATGGTTCTTCTTCTTGCTGGCGCGGGAGCCGCCATTTGGATGTATCAGAAACGCCGGGAAGCCTAAGGGCTGTGAGGGGGGTACGAAGGGGCGGTGTCGAGCCTGCCGTAGGTAGGTGTGCTCAAGTTTCAGTCGTGGGGCCGTACAGGATGCGTGCTTATAAATGGATTGAGCGCTTTGCCACGTACCTGTCAACACCTCCCTTCCCCTCGGCGCACCATCCCTGTTCCCTGTCAAGATACCTATTTATACCCTGCCTGCGTAGGATAGTACGAGGCAACGCATGGGAGTGCCGTGCCGCGGCCGTCTATTCCTCGGAATCGGGCGGATTCGGGCCGTCGCGTCGATCATGCGGACTTCGCGGGTCACTGGCATCTGTCCCATCCGGCTCATACCGGAGACGCAGTGTTATATCCGAACCGTCATGTCCCGAAAGGGAACACGCGCGGGAAGTCGCCCCACGGGTCGGCACCTGAAAGGGAACGGTGGATGTACTGTACACACACCGGGAATCCCCGCAGTCCGCTGCAGGGGGTGTCGGCCCCCCTTCCTACCTCCTCATGGTACAGCATATTTTTATTCATAACCGTTCTAGTGTCATACATGGGAAAGGTGAAAGGTAGGCGTCGACTTGGGCTTGTCATGATACTTCTCATGCTCTGCCTGTTGGTGTCGCCATATGTGGCGTGGATGCTTCAGGACACCAAGACACTCGATGTCGTCATCCTTGACAATACCGTCCCTGATATGAAGTACCGGGAGCACAAGGGGCTCATGTGGGTGCTCAATTATTATAAGTACGAGCACTCCCAGCATGGTTCATACCACTATGATGAGGATTACTATGGCTTTTTCCCCCTTCCAGAGTATACCTATGAGATTCGTTTAATGCCCGACATACCTGACACCGCCGATTTGGTCTATATAGCGGACTCATATGGTGTGTACACTGAGGAATTTTACGGAGAGAATCTCGAGGGTCGTCGCTCTGAGCTTATCTATGGGGGCATGTACGCCTATGATCTTGATAAGGTCGAGAATGCCGTTGGCAGGGGCATCCCTCTTGTTGCAGAGTTCAACACCTTTGGGAGCCCTACCACGGGCGGCGCAAGGGAACGCCTGTACGACCTCCTTAAAGTTGAGTGGACGGGGTGGATAGGCCGTTATTTCTTTGACCTCACAGAAGGTGTCGAAGTGCCCGTATGGGTGGTGTGGAATTACGAGCAACAATATGGGGAGCTATGGGAATATCATGGTCCCGGATTTGTGTTTGCCGATGAGAACGACCGCATCGTTGTCCTTACGGTACCTGACGAGGCAACGTCGGACGCCTGCCGCATCCACTTTACCGAGGAAGGCCAGGATTTCTTTTCTATTAATCCCCAGACACGGTACAACTACTGGTTTGACATCATCACGCTGCGGGAACCGGCACGTATGTATGCAGAATTCAAGCTTTCGCTTACCGAAGCGGGGGCAGAAGAGCTTGCTATGTTTGGCATTCCCTCTGTTTTTCCGGCCGTCGTCTTCCAGGATTCAGGCACATACTGGTCTTTTTACTTTGCAGGTGATTTTGTTGACATAGATACCGTTCCCGGATTCTACAAGCTGTACGGATATGACAGCTTTAAACGACTCTTTACGTCAGACCGGGGCATAGATGAGAACAATGGGTTTTATTGGCACGTGTATGTCCCTTTGGTACGAAGAATCCTCGATTATACCTTTGATGCCACCTAAGGCATCTCCCCATACCAGGTGACTGCATGCCAGCCCAACAAGAAAACACCACTGATACTGAATCATATACAAAAAAACGGTATTCCATCCATTCCATAGGACTTATCGTTGGCATTGCGCTCTTTATCATAATTTTGCTCATGCCGTTCCCAACATCCATGGAGCGAAGCGGCTATGATACCCTTTCGTCACGTCTTCCGTCTGATGTGGTGACATCGATTGAGGTAGGATTTGGGGACGAGATAACGTCTGACACGTTTTCGTCCTTTCTTCTTTATGCCGAGGGAATCGACATCGCCTTTTCTAAAACAGGTCCCACTGCCGTGAGGGTACCGGATGGCGTTCCTCCTTCCGGGTACGGCACGCCCCTGACCTTGCGAGAGGCAATCCATACACAGGCTTCTGCCCAAAAGGGTGTTCTTGCCCTTGCTGCCATCATGGCCGTCTGGTGGATCACCGAGGCTGTATCGGTATCTCTCACCGCGCTCCTGCCGCTTGTCCTTCTCCCGCTGATGCGTATTAGCCACTATCAACATGCGCTATTTCCCGGGTATTTCTCTGTCTTTTCAGAGTATTCGAACTATCTTATTTTCCTCTTTTTGGGCGGCTTTGTCATCGCCGCATCCATGAGGAGATGGGGCCTTGACCAGCGTATCTCCTTGGGGATTCTTTCGCTTTTTGGCACGAATCCGTCACGGATAATACTGGGCTTCATGGTATCTACGGCCTTTCTTTCCATGTGGATTTCAAACACTGCGACCGCGGCCTTGATGATGCCTGTGGCCTTGGCGGTCCTTACCCATGCCAAAGTCCGACCGGGGGAGAGCTCGTTCGGTCTTGCGCTCATGCTTTCCATCGCATATGCCGCGTCGATAGGCGGCATCGCCACGCTTATCGGCACGCCCCCCAATGGGATTGCGGCCGGATTTATCTCTCAGTATCTGCAAAAGGACATCTCCTTTTCCCAATGGATGCAGATTGGGCTTCCCGTGGCCATTATCATGCTTCCCGTCGCATGGCGATACCTCCTCTGGCGGAGCCCGCCGGAAATACAAGAGATTGCAGGAGGCAAGGCCATTATCCGGGATGCCCGTGCATCACTTGGTCCTCTTTCCACAGGGGAACGGAACACCCTTGCTGTCTTTGCCGTCACCGCGGTGGCTTGGGCGACCAGGACGTCTATAGTCATCGACGGGTCGACTCTCCTTCCAGGATGGTCCAGTTGGTGGGGGGGCATGTTCGCATGGGCAAATGACAGCACGGTATCCATCATGGCCGTCATCCTCCTTTTCATCCTGCCGACAGACTGGTCGTCACATTCCTTTACCATGGATTGGAAGACAGCGGAGTCTCATGTGCCATGGGGGACACTCCTCCTTTTTGGCGGTGGCCTAACTCTGGGTACCGCCATCGCCAACACGGGCATGGCGTCCTGGATTGCTTCGTACCTTACCAGCCTTGCATCAGTATCCACTCTCGTACTCCTCCTCATCATCATCGGGCTTTCGGTCATGCTCTCGGAGATTACCTCCAACACGGCCACCGCCTCGATGCTCATGCCGGTCATGTTCGCACTCGGTGCGGCAATGGGGAAGGACCCTATGCTTTTCATGGTGGCTGCAGCTGTGGCGACATCGCTCGTCTTCACGCTTCCGGTGGCAACACCGCCTAATGCCATCGTGTATGGAACCGGATATGTACCGATAGAAAAGATGGCCCGTGTGGGCCTGCTCTTGGATGCGCTGTCCATAGTCGTGTGGACGGGCATCCTCTACGTCATCATCGGTCTTCTCTTTGGCATCGTTCCGCTGTAGGGAGTGCGGACTTCGTAATGCCGGTGATGATGTCTGATGCAAAATCAAAGAGCGTCAGGGAGGCGCCTTCATGTGTCATGACAAGCTTTCGCGAGTCGGTGATGCTGCCGATGACAGCACATGCTACCGATTCCTCCGCAAAGATTCTGCATATTTCAGCGCTGTTTTCCGGTGCGCACGTCATGATGAATCCAAATCCGGGATACATCCGTATCCAGTCCACAAAGGCGACGCCTTCCGGTCGGGGAATGGATTCAAGGGAGACGCTGGCGCCGACTTCGGATGTTTCCAGCAGCATCCCGATGGTGCCGAG
>JAHKLV010000166.1 GCA_020854925.1 Candidatus Methanofastidiosia archaeon
CCGGGTGTATGGGCCCTCCGCCAGCATCCATGGAGCAGGGTTCCCGCATGCTTTCCGCTCTTGCCTCCATGATTGATGTGGACCACGAGAAAGTGGCGAATACCGAAGAGATGCAGGCATCGCTAGAGGAGGTGCGCGACCCCGCGGGCCTCTTTTACATGTACAGCATGCCAAAATCTATTATCCGCAGGAGGCATGAAGAATGACCCAGATAGACATCAATCCCATCACCCGACTCGAAGGGCATGGCAACATCAAGATCTTTACCGACGATGCGGGGAACGTGCAGACCGCCTACCTCCAGATACCTGAGCTTCGGGCCTTTGAAAAATTCTGTGTGGGTCGCCAGGCCGAATACATGCCTCAGCTCACCAGCCGTATTTGTGGTGTGTGCCCCGTCCCGCACCACCTTGCCTCAAACAAGGCGCTGGATATGGCCTATTCCGCACCGCCACCTGCCCGGGCCGTCGCCCTGCGAAGACTCATGCACTATGGGTACATCATCGAGGACCACCTGCTCCATTTCTACTTCCTCGGTGGCCCCGACCTGCTTCTCGGGCCTGACATGCCGCCCGGGAAACGGAACATCGTGGGTATCATCGAGGTTTTTGGCAAGGATGTTGCCCAAAGTATCATGAAGCATCGCAAGATAGGCCAGTCGATCGTGAAGCTTCTGGGTGGGAAGGCCATCCATCCCGCTTTTGGCATTCCCGGGGGCGTATCGAATTCGGTGACCGAGGAGAATCTCGAGACCCTTGTCGAGGACGCCCGCTCGAGCATTGCCTTTGCCCAGTTCTCACTCGAACTCTTCAGGGAGCGTATTCTGGGGGGAGACTTCTATCCCGAGGCGCTTACCAGCGACGAATACTCCCTTACGTGCTACAACATGGGCGTGGTGGATGAGAAGAATCGCACTGACTTTTATGACGGGCGCGTGCGCATCACCGATGCAGAGGGGAAAGAAGTTGCCTGCTTTGAGCCGAGTGAGTACCTCTCGCATGTGGGCGAGGCGGTGGAGAAGTTTTCTTACATGAAGTTTCCCTTCTACCGCGCGCTTGGCTGGAAGGGGCTGGTGGAATCTCCCGACAACGGCGTCTACCGCGTAGGCCCCCTCGGCCGGTTCAATGCCTCTGCAGGGTATACGACACCGCTCGCCGAAAAGGAAGGTAAGAAGCTTGCATCAGAGTTTGGACGGCCGTGCAACATGACCCTGGCATACCATTGGGCTCGCCTCATTGAAGTGCTCAATGCGAGCGAACTCCTCTTCGACCTCGTATCCGACAGGGAGCTTCTCCTTACCGGGGACACGAGAACGCCCGTGGGGAAGATAACGGGCAGGGGAGTGGGATGTGTCGAAGCTGCGCGCGGAACGCTCATACACGACTATGGCATGGATGCAAACGGAGTCATGTCCTCCGTTAATCTCATCGTCCCGACGACGCACAATGCCGCCGCCATTTCGCTTTCAATCATGAAGGCGGCACAGGCCGAATTTGATGCGTCGCGAACAGGCTCAGAGGACAAGTGCAATCGTGTCGAGGTGGCGCTTCGCGCCTACGACCCGTGTTTCGGGTGCGCTACCCATTAGCCTTCTTTTTCTTTTCTTCCTTTTTTTCTTTATTTTACTAAAAATGGTCAATTATATTATATATTTTCATATATCTTATCTACTAGTTCATATATATTTCATAACTAATACATACACTTTTAAAGTGCCTATCTTAGGGAAAGCATCCGGCGCATGCGTCTTTAGCATCCTACCGCACCATATTCCCTCGATATACCATGAACATCACGCGTCTGGAACGGGGCAAGCCCGTTATTTCAGCCCTTGTCGCAGGGGGCCTTATCGTATACCTACTACGCGAGGTGGGCTTGGACACCCTTGTCTCTTCCCTACGAGAGGTAGACAAGGGGCTCCTTTTCCTCGCACTGGCGTTACACGCCCTGAGCCTTGTCGCCGCAGCCGGCCGCTGGTCGACCGTCGTTGGCGTTTCTGGGCATCCATCACGGATACGTACCATCCTGCATTTTATGCTTCTTGACAAGGTCGCCAACGCCATCTTTCCGACCTCTGCAGTGGGCGTAACAGTGCGCACCTATCTCCTTGAGCGCGAGTATCGGATTCCAAAGGCCCGCGGCTTTGCCACGATTGTCATGGATTACGGTACCGACATCACCATGACGTTCCTTTTGGCCATACCCTGTTTCATGCTCATGGCATCCCATCTTCCTGCATCTGTCAAGGACCCCGTGCTTCTGAGCATTGTGCTCTTGGGAATAGCCATTGCAGTGGGTATTGGCTGCAACACCGGGCCGCTGCATGGCATCATGAATCGCTCGGTCGCACGCACACGGTTGACCGGCCCCTCTGGTCGCAGGGGTGCCCTTGTACTGAAAGGCATGGAAATACTCAAGACCTTTCGTCTTGCCATTGAACGGCCGCGTCTCATGGCACGTGCATTTCTTTTTGCCTTTGGTTCCAAGGGATGTGAGGTACTGCGTGCTTATGTGCTCTTTGCCGCCTTCGATGTCCCCGTACCCTTTGCTCTTCTCGTTCTGGTAGAAAGCGCCTGGATTTTCGTGTCCCCCTTCATGGTGACGCCAGGCGGCATCGGGGCGGTGGAATCGGGTCGCTTGGCCGTTTATACCCTCGTTACGGGGCTCTCCTCTTCCGCATCGGTTCCGGTGGTCTTTGTTGAGCGTTTTATCACGTTCTGGCTTATGATTGCCATTGGCGCCTTGGCGCTTCTCGTGTACCGGGGCAGGGATGCAGATCATGGCGATGGTGGAAGTGGGGGCCTTGATACGAATGCACCGTTCATCCGCTTTCCATGGGCGGCCCCTAGCTAACCCGCACGTTGTGTTTCCGTCTCTCTAACCTAGGCACGTCTTTCTCGCGTGTTATCTATTATATGACATATTTTATCATATTTGTCATATATAGGACATTAATAATATATTCACGTATATTGGCTGCGTACAAGACTCATTACAAAGGTGAACCCATGAAGAAGTCATGCTTTGGAATTCTTGCCGTGCTACTTGCCACGACGCTTGCGTGTAGCGGATGCATTACCGGCGGAAGCAACGACAACGAACTCGGTCTTATCAACGAGGGCAAGCTTGTGGTCGGTATGGAAGCGCAGTTTCCCCCCTTCGAGATCATCCGAGCCGATGGTTCGTTTTATGGATTTGACATAGCGCTTGCCGAGGAAATCGGCAAGGAGCTTGGGCTTACAGTCGTCTTTGTCGACACCGACTTTAGTTCCATCATAGCTGCGCTCAATGCACAAAAGTTTGATGTTGTCATCTCGGGCCTTACCATCACCGAGGCTCGTGCAGAATCTGTCTTCTTTTCAGATTCGTACTTCGATGCCGGCCTTTCCATGGCTGTACCCATCGGAAGCACCATTCAGGACCTTGAGGGCCTGACCGGAAAGCGCGTAGGTGTCCAATTGGGGTCTACGGGAGACCTTTTTGCCACCGACCTTGAAGGACTTGGGGAGCTGAAGCGCTACGCACATGCCCCCGATGCATTTATGGACATGAAAAATGGCAACCTTGATGTTATCATCAACGATGGGGTCGTTTCTGCACCTATTGTTGCTGCATATCCAAACGACTTCATGATTGTTGAAGGCCTCGTCACTGTTGAGGAATATGGTATTGCGATAGCCAAGAGCAATCCCGAGCTTCTAGAAAAGATAAATGATGCGCTTGCGGCAATCATGGCAGACGGCCGCTACGATGCCATTTATGATGAATACATCACCAATTGGTCTGAATAAGGAACCTTTTTCACCTCTTATTTTTTTCTTTTTTTTCCTTAATTAGTCGTATCGGTGGTACTTTTTTCGTGTGTGAGCGTGAGAAATGTGGGTTGTGCACGTGTGAATAATATTCCTTTTAATGAGTATTATATTCATTTTTTTGATATATTTTTTTGTTATTATAGTATAAAAGAATAATTTAGTGAGTAAATAATATATATTCAGTTATTACATGATATATCTTAGGAGGTGGAATTATAGCTGTCGGATACATTGGTCCTCCTCGCGAGGACGGAGGTGAGCAACCATATACCGGCGGCATCTTCAAGCTGCGTCTGCCCTTCCTGCACTACGGCATCGACATACAGTCGATGGCACAGGGTGCGGTGTTGGCCTGTACGCATCTCGGGGCTCTTGTCATTATGATGGAGAATCTTGGGATTTCTGAGGAAGTCGCCCTCTTCATGGTCGCTGTCAACGGTGCCTTCTACTTATGGCACACGAGCTTTGGTGACCCAGGCATAGCCGGCTGGATCACGGCAGGCATCCCGCTCTACATCTCGTACCTGGCGTCATATGCGCCGGGTCCCGAGCGGATACAGGCGCTCATAGCGTTCCAGATAATCTTGGCATTGGTGTTCTTGGTATTAGGTGTCACGGGCCTGGCAAACATGGTGATATCGGTCTTCCCCATCTCCATGCGCGCGGGCATCCTGCTTGCGGCAGGCATGGCGTCTCTGCTACGTATCTTCAATCCCAGCGAGCCGTTCCTGAAGCTGTACCCCTGGTCGTTCCTTATTGGGCTTTTGTTCAGTTTCTTCATCCTCTTTTCCAATCGGGCGCTGGAGTACCGGCGCAGGAAGTCGTGGTTCCAGTGGATGGCGGGATGGGGTATCGTGCCCGGCTACGTCATCGGCTACCTCGTGGGCATCGTCGTGGGCGAGATCAAAGCACCGACGTGGGCGCAGTTTAGCGAAAAGATCTTCATCGGCGCTCCCGTGGGAGAGCTTATCGACACCGTGTCCCCCATCGGCGTAGGCCTTCCTGGTGTCGAGGTCTGGATTGCCGGCATCTCCATGGCCATTGTCGCGTACACGCTTGCCTTTGGCGACATGCTCATCCTACAATCCCTCATGGGGGAGGTGAACAAGGCACGGCCTGATGAGAACGTCATCTACAGCCCGACGCGCAACCACATCATCACGTCGTGGAGAAACATCATCGAGGTCATCTTCATGCCGTACGTGACACTCTGTGGGCCCATATGGGCGGGCGCGTCGGCCGTGGTGGCAAGCAGGGGCATGAACTCCTCGAGAAAGGAGCTTGACTCGTACTGGTCGGCAGCGAACTCGTTCAACTGGGGGGCGCTCGTGCTCTTCTTCTCGCCGATAGTGGTCATCCTCATGCCGGCGCGATTCATCGGCTTTGGTATCACCCTGGCGCTCCAGGGGTACCTGTGTTCGTACATCGCCTTTGAGATGTGCACGAACAACGTGCAGCGGGGCATCGCCGGCGTCATGGGCGCCTGCGTGATTGCCGCCAACTTCACCCATATCAGCCCCATCCTTTCGGGGCCGACCCTGGGCCTGTTGCTCGGCGCATTCCTCTACATTGCCCTCAAACCGATGGCGAGCACACGAAAAGAAGAAGTACTATGAGGAGGAATAGGACTATATGGCACGTATAGCGCTGGGAAAGGAGGACAAGCTCCGTGCGCGGCTTTTCTACGCCCGCACGCTGCCGCTCCTTGTTGCTAGCCTGGCGGTGGGCTATGCCGGGCTCTGGGCCATCCGCAGCTGGATGGCCGGCTCGGCGTATGCGCACCTGGCGACGTA
>JAHKLV010000205.1 GCA_020854925.1 Candidatus Methanofastidiosia archaeon
AATCTTTCCAAGCGGGTGGCGGAAAAGATGCGCGGGTACAACAGGAAGGACTCCGCGGCCTTCTATGAGGATCGCGTGGCATCGTCTTGGGGGGATGTGAAGACGGCGACAGACGAAGAGAAGTATCGTGTCTTCGGTGAGGACCTTGGCTGGCTCATGCTTGACAAGGACTATGATACGAAGGTCGACGAGACCTTTGGTGGCCTGGGCACGTCGTGGACTCCCGCATCGTGGTGGGTCTGGTACAATCTTGGCCGCGCCTCTTCGGTGGGGGGACGCGAGTTTGCCGACAAGGCAAAGGTCACGAACTCGACAAGTGATACCCGTTTCGGGATAAAGAGCGACAAGCTCAAGGCCGCCATCGCGGCCCCGTTGGCGGTGGCGCATGCACACAAGAGCGGGTGCGCCTGTGCGTGTGTCAATTGCGCCTGCGCCTGCGCCTGCGTCTCGTGCGCCTGCGCCTGCGCCGGTGGAGGGGGATTCTGATGAAGCGTTCCATACAGGTCGACGGGCAGACGGTGCGCCTCTCTCTTCGGGAGGAGGCAGGCGTCTTCCTTCTTAATATAAACGGCTCTCATATCCTGCACCTCAACGAGACGGCTGCGGCGTACGCCAAGCTCATCATGGACGAGGTGCCACGCGACACGGCCGTGGCGTCCATACGCCGCCTGTACGACGTTGAGCGGGAGGATGCTGAGCGTGACTACGAGCAGGTCTTTTTTTCCATCGCCACCCTGGCGACGCGAAAGGACGTCTGCCCCTACAGCTACCTCGGCGTGAAAAACGTCACCTTTGGCGGCACCGAGCTTTCGGCGCCCTTCCGCTTCGACCTTGCGCTCACGTACCGGTGCAACAACAATTGTGCCCACTGCTACATGGGAGGCCCGCAGGACCGGCCCGAGTATACCACCGCCCAATGGAAACAGGTCATCGACAAGGCCGATGCGCTCGAGGTGGGGGCCGTGGTCTTTACCGGCGGTGAACCGACGCTCCGTAACGACCTCGTGGAGCTTGTAGACTACAATCACGACCTTGTCACCGGGCTCGTCACCAACGGCAGGCTCCTCACACCGGAGCTCGTATCCCGGCTCGAAGCGGCAGAGCTTGACCACATACAGATAACGGTGGAGGGCCTGGAAAAGACGCACGACGCAATGGTGGGTGCCACCGGGGCGTACCGGGAGACCATGGCAGGTATCAAGGCTGCGCTCGATTCCCACATTTTCACCCTGACGAACACGACGCTCACCACGCAGAACTGCGCCGAATTCCCCGCACTGCTCGAGCTCCTCCACGGCATGGGCCTGTCGCACATCGCCGTCAACTCCATCATCTACAGCGGGAAGGCCGCTGATGCCGACTACGGATTGAGTGCCGTGGAGGCAAAAGAGCAGCTCGAGGCCATCATGGGCCTTGCCGCCGACAGGGGCATGGACCTTGTCTGGTACACTCCCACACGGCGGTGTGAGTTCGATCCCGTCGAGATGGGTCTCGGGCTTAAGTGCTGCTCGGCGGCGCGCGTAAACGTGACCATAGAACCCGACGGTACCGTTCTTCCCTGCCAGTCGTGGTTCGAGTCCATGGGAAATATCCTCGAAGACCCCTGGGATGCCATCTGGAACTCCGAGCTCGCACGGGCCATACGGGCAAAGGCCTACATGCCCGCATCCTGCGAGGGGTGCGAGCATGAGGACAACTGTACGGCCGGCTGCCCCCTAGAGCGGGACGGGAAGGGCTGCTCGCCCCTCGGGTAGCAGCCCTTTACCGCAAGAAAAGAATCCGGTACGCCTAGGGTGTGGTGCGGTGCCTGTCGCGCGGGAAGAGGATGCATTCCCGCACATTCTTCTGGTCAAGCATTTCCATGAGCCAGCGTTCGATGCCAAATCCAAAGCCGCCATGGGTGGGCATTCCGTACCTGAATATCTTAAGGTAGTCTGTAAAGGAGGCGGGATTGAGGCCAAACTCCTCGAGACGGGAGACGATGGTGGCGTGCTCATGGCAGCGTTGGCCGCCTGACGTGAGCTCGACACCCTTGCAGTCTAGGTCAAAGCCACGGCAGTACTTTCCGTCGGGTTGTATGTAAAAGACCTTGTTTCGCGGGTAGCGCTTGATGAAGTAGTACTCATGCCCCTGTGCCGCCATCTCCTCCCCGAGGAGCCGTTCGCTTTCCGTTCCCAGGTCGTCGCCCCAGGCGATGTCACTTCCCTTGGAGCGGAGCAGGTCCACCGCCTCGTCGTAGGTGAGACGTTTGAACGGGAGGGGGGGCACCGTGAGCGCTACGCCGAGCGTGGCAAGCTCATCCTGGCAATCTGCCACGATGCCCGCCACGGTGTGGTGTATGAGCGACTCGAGCACACGCATGACATCCTCCTCATCCTCTATAAAGGACATCTCTATGTCGATGGCCGTTGCCTCGTTGAGGTGGCGAGTCGTGTTGTGTTCTTCAGCTCTGAAGTACGTGGCAATCTCGAAAATCCGCTCAAATCCTCCTGCCATGCACATCTGCTTGTACAGCTGTGGGGACTGGGAAAGGTATGCCGGCTTGTCAAAGTACGTTATGGGGAAGAGTTCCGTACCTCCTTCGGATGCAGTGGATATGATCCGAGACGTGTGGACCTCCCAGAAGCCATGGGCGTCAAGGTAGGCCCGCGCGTGCCTGAGGAGCGTGTGGCGGATGGAAAACACCGCCTGCACCTCGGGGCGCCTCATGTCTACAAATCGATTGTCAAGGCGCGTGTCGAGTTCCGCCTTCACCTTGCCGCTGGGGTCGAGCGGCAGCGGCGTTTCCGCTGCATTGACAACGGTGATGGCGTCGGGGATGAGTTCCGTAGGGAAGTCGCGTGCCTTTGAGTCTTTTGTCTCTCCATGCACCACCACCACGTCCTCCCTATTGAGCGATCCCACCCTCTCAAAAAGCTCGGGCGGGACCTTCTTTTTTGGCAGGGTCACCTGGTGCAGGCCGTCCCTGTTGCGTATGATGATAAACTTGATGCCCCCCATGTCACGTATCTCATGTACCCATCCTTTCAGCGTATCCATTACTTCACCTTCTATTCTGTCACGATTTCCACAGTCTCTGCGGTCATCCGCTCTATGATGCCGGTCACCGTTTTTAAGTTCATGGGTAGCTTCTTTTTCCCTTCGGTGCGGATGCGCATCTTCTTGCGAATGGTCCCGTCGGGAAGGTAGAGCTTGTTGACGGCGACGACCTTGGCGGGATAGAGAAGGTCGTGGACGATGCGGCGCGCATCGGTGGTTTGTGCCACAACCCTGAGCTTGCGGTGCATGACCTTTTGGAGCTGTTTCACTATCTTTCCCCCGCGACCGATGAGCGTCCCCACGTCATCGGGGGGGACGACGACAACGACGGTGTCGTCTATCTCAAAGGTTTGCAGAAGCGAAATGGTGTCGGGGAGCGTACCTTCCTTCACAAGGGCGTAGAGGTGCTGGGAGAGCTCAACATCGCGTGGCGATATGCGCCCGCTTTCCAGATGCTTCTGGCATGCGGGACACAGCATCCCACTCTTTATACATATGTCACAAATCGGTGTCTTCATCGGAGAGGCCTCCCATCCTCCCGAGCTATTTCTTGAGCACAATCTCGATGGTCGAGGTGTTGGTCGTCCCCCCTTCCTTGCGCGGCAGTTCCTCAGTCCCCGTGAGTATGCGTTCTATCTGTGTTTCGGGGATGAATCTGTTTCTGACAATCTCCGCAACGTCGACGGCGCGGGATATCGCCTTCCCGCGCGCTTTGAGGATGACTTCCCCGGCGCCCCCGTTGAATTGCGTCGTCACTGCGAGCACGTAACTCATGGGTGGTTTGTTGCCGATATAAACAACGTTTTCTTCCGTCACGTCATGGCCTCCATATGCAAGAATAGCTTATTTTAATCCCTTTAAAAATTATTTAAGGTTTTCGGTATTTTCGCTGATTGTATAAGGCCCTTTCACAAATGCCCAAAAAGTTTTTATACGCGCCAAAAAATCATACCTCAACTTCAATGATGGTACATCATTAGAGGGGGGAACGCATGGGTAGTATTATCAGCAGACCATTTTACGCTATAGCATATGTTATAGTACTTATTTATTATATATCGATGTCTGCGCTTAACGTGGCGTATCTTTCGCTTAGGGGGACGATCAGCCCGGAAGCCAAGGTCATCGACACTGTGCTCAAAAAGGAGATTTCCCAGACGTTTTTAGCCAATTCCATCACGCTTACGCCAGGAACGCTTACGGTGGATGTCGACAGCAAGGCACAGAAGCTTACCGTCACGGTCCTCACACCGAGGGACCAGGCAGCAATCATTCCGTTTGAAAAATATATCAAGGGGATGTTCGAGTGAACGTTTACGATTTCAGTGTCTACTTCCTGCTCGTGGCTCTGAGCGCCACGGTCCTTGCCAGCCTTCGTGTCGCCTCCCGCAAGGGGGCCACCTCGGCACTGGCGGGGCTTTCCGGTGCCTGTGTGGCGGCGGCTACGGGACTCGTC
>JAHKLV010000208.1 GCA_020854925.1 Candidatus Methanofastidiosia archaeon
AAAGGGGGGAATACCCGCCGTGGTGTGGGACGACGGCGTACCCGCTCCCGTATGTCTCGTCGAAAGGCTCTATCCCGAAGATGCGGTCCCCGGACCCCTCATAGCAGAGGCCATGGGAAGGGGACTCTTGTGTGCCTATGCCCACAAGACGGAGATATGCGGGGCGTACCTGTATCATCTCCCCACCGGCGCAATGACATACACAGCGCTTGAGAGCAACAAAGAACGAACAAAAGAGCTACTTGCCATGATGCGTGCGTGCACAGCCTTGGTTCCACGACATGAATCATGTAAAGAATGCGAGTATGCAGAGAAATGCGAACATGTGGTTACAAATACTAAATAATTGTATCATTGAACGCATGTACGCATAATAAGAAAAAAAGAAGATATGTGCGGATTGCCATACGGCAATCCGCGCACGTTCGATACGACAGCCTTATGCCTGGGGATTGAGGTAGTCTGCAGCCTTTGGCGGCTCCGGCTTGAGCCCCTTGCGGGTACGAACCTGCCTGATGGTGTTTTCCTGCAACTCACGCGGCATCTGCTCAAATCCAAGCTGCTCGGTGGTCCACAGGGCACGCCCTTCAGTCGAACCGCGTATGTCCCCCGTAAATCCGAACATTTCCGACACCGGCGTCTTGGACACGACCGTGGTAAGGTCTCCATCCTGGGACATGTCGAGGATCTGCCCACGACGTGACTGTACAAGCTTGGTGATGGAACCCATGTAATCCTGCGGAGCCGTCACATAGAGCTTCTGCATAGGCTCGAGGATGATGGGTTCTCCGGAAAGGATTGCCGCATAAAGACCCTGGCGCATGGCGGGTATTACCTGCGAAGGACCACGGTGGATGGCGTCCTCATGGAGCTTCGTATCCATGAGCTTAATCAAAATCTTTGTGGCCGGTTCGCCCGCGACGATGCCGCGGTCCATGACGGAGTGGAATGCCTCGATGACGAGTTCGCGGACCTCACCGATGTGCACGACACCACGTGTCATGTTAAGATACATGTTACCGTGGTAGACATCTTCTATTGCCTTGGCAACATCCCTGTCGAATCCGAGCTCCCTAAACGTCTCCTGAAGTTCCTTGCCCTTCACGCGGCCTTCGGGGATAGTGCCGTCCTTAATGGCGGCAAAGACCTCGTCAGGCATTGGTTCTGCAACAACGTAGAACTTGTTGTGCTTGTTGGGGGACTTCCCCTCGACCTGTGGAGACTGCCTGTTAATGGTCTCACGGTAGACGACGATAGGCTCAGAGGTCTTGATGGCCACATTCTTGTCCTTGCGGATACGGTACTCGACAACCTCAAGGTGCAGTTCGCCCATGCCGGAAAGAAGGTACTCGCCGGTCTCCTCGTCAATCTTCGCCTGGAGCGTGGGGTCTTCCTTTGCCACCTGGCGCAGCACCTCGATAAGCTTGGGGAGATCCTTCGGATTCTCAGGTTCAACGGCGACGGTGACCACCGGTTCGCTGTAGTGCTTGATTGCCTCGAAGGGTTCGATTGGTTCAGGGCCCGTTGAGATGGTCTCACCGGCGATGGCCTCCTTGAGGCCGGTAATGGCGACGATGTTTCCCGCAGGGACCTCGTCCATGGACTCACGGTCGGGACCCATGTAAATACCAAGCTGCTGGATGCGGCGCTTCTGGCGAGTCCCTGACAGCCATACTTCCTGGCCCATCTTCAACGTTCCGGAAAAGATGCGGCCTGTCGCAATTTCACCCGCATGACGGTCGACGTTAATCTTCGTGACCACCATGGCGACATCGCCCTTCTCGTTGGCATCGATCATGTCCAAACCAATCTTTGACTCGAGGTCGTGCCTCCACAACTGTGGAATCCTGTACTTCTGTGCAGTGGCAGGGTCGGGAAGATGGTCGATAACCATGTCAAGGAGAATCTGGTGAATAGGGGCCTTGTGAGCAAGGTCGCGGACCTGGCCGCTGTTGGTCATGTCGATGATATCCTTGAACGTGATGCCCGTCTCCTTCATGTAGGGGACGTTGATAGCCCAGTTCGCATACGCCGAACCAAAGGCGACACTCCCGTCGGTCACGGAAACCTGCCATGACTCTTTGAACTCCTTGGGCGCTGCCTGCTTGATAAGCTTGTTAATTTCGCTTATGGACTTCATGAAGCGGGCCTGCATCTCCTCCGGGGAAAGCTTGAGTTCCTTGATGAGGCGATCCACCTTGTTGATGAAAAGCACCGGCTTCACGCGCTCCTTGAGCGCCTGGCGCACAACAGTCTCGGTCTGGGGCATCTTGCCCTCCACCGCACAGACCACGATGATGGCGCCATCGATGGCGCGCATCGCCCTGGTGACGTCGCCGCCGAAGTCAACGTGCCCCGGCGTGTCGATGAGGTTGATAAGGTAGTCCTTCCCCTCATAGGTGTGGACCATGGAGATGTTGGAGGCATCGATGGTGATGCCACGTGCCTGCTCCTGCTCGTCGAAGTCGAGGGCAAGCTGCTTGCCGGCGAGCTCCTCTGCCATGAGCCCGGCACCGAAGAGAAGGTTGTCTGAAAGCGTTGTCTTTCCGTGGTCGATGTGTGCTGCAATACCGATGTTCCTGATCTGCAGGGGCTTGTGCATAAGCTCCTGCGCTGCCTTTGCCATCTTTTCCTTTCTTCCCATGCTCATCACCTGGCAGACTTGGCAATACGCTCAATCTCTTCCTTCTTGCCGACGGCAAAGCTCTTCATGTCCTTTTCGCTGGCAGCGATAATTTCCTCGGAAAGGGCCTGTGCATAGCTAGTCTTTGACTTGAAGGCACGGGCACTCGCTCCGAGCGTGATGTTTTTGAGAGCAACGTCTATCCTGCGCTGGGGTGCAATGTCCACCGCCTGGTGGTACTTTGCGCCACCGTAGGATATCGTTGTCGTCTCCTCACGGGGCGACGAATTCTCAATAGCAGTAATAAGAACGGCGATTGGATTCTTCTTCGTCTTCCTGTTGATGATGTCAAACGAGTCCCGCACGACGGTGTATGCCTTATGCTTCTTGCCGGTAAGGCCACCAGCGCGACGGATGAAGCGACCGCTGACTTTTCTTTTTACCGCACCGGACCGCATGGTCTTATTGACCAAGCGCTCGACGATGTTCTGGCGCACCTTCCAAAATTGGTGGGCTTCGTGTCGGCCACCTGAATGGGGTATGAGGATGGGGGAAAGGGTGATGTGGTTCTTCAGGCCCTCGTCCCGAATCTCTACATCGTAATCCCACTTGCCAAAAATCTTCACTTCAAGAGGTTCTTCCATATGATCACCTGATGGGCTTTTCCTTCCTGCCGTGTACCATTTCGTTCAACGAGACACGGTTCACCTTGGTGACCTTGTATTTGACACCGGGAATGTCACCCATTGAACCTCCCTTCCGGCCGCCGATACTCTCTATGACGACCTCGTCGTGCTCATCGATAAAGTTGATGGCACCGTCACCCGGGCAAAAGGCGGTAAGTTGCCTTCCGTTCTTAATAAGCTGGACCCTCACACACTTACGAATGGCGGAGTTGGGCTGCTTTGCCTCTACGGGTACCTTCTCAAGGACGATTCCCCGTCCCATGGGCGCACCCTCAAGGGGGTCGGACTTCGTGCTCAGGCTCAGTGCCCTCCGCTTGTAATCGATGTCCTTCCACCGCATCTCCTGCCGCTTCTTGCGCAAGTTTCGCGCAGCGAATTCACCTCTCGGACTTTCCATTGTCTCACCTTATAATCAAGATATGCGTCTTTTACACAATCAATTTATAAATCTTTACATTATCGAAACGTCGTCGACGCCGTGGTGCCGCTTGAGGAGGACCTTGGCGCGATTGATGGTCTTGCCGGACCTGCCGATGGCAATGCCCCGGTCCTTCTTGGGGACCTCGACCATCGCGACGCGCTTTTTGTCGGTGCGCTCCGTAATCGTGACGTTCGTTATCTTTGCCGGTCGCATGATGTTTTCTATGAATTTCCGTGGGTCCTCAGAGTATTCAACGATATCGACACCCTTGTTTATCATCTCGCGGACCCTTCCGAGGTTGGCCCCTTTCTTGCCGATGGCAAGGCCGACCTCGCCCTCCTTGACCACATAGACGACGGATTCATCGTGGTCGTCAAAAAGGCAGTCCTTTACCGTAGCACCGGTGATGCTTTCAAACAGGCTGATGTATCGTATCTCTTCAGGGCCCAACCGGAACCCCATCACGCTCCCTCCGCAGACAAGATCAACGACTCGCCGGGGGAGATTATCGTTATCATTGACACGATAAAAGGCTTACCGCAGACCATACCTAGGTCTACGCCGGTACCCTTGTACTCCCTCAGGGGAACATCGGCAAGCGAAGCATAGTGCTTGAGGTCTTCGATAGATTCCCTCTTGCTGTTTGCCGCATAGATAATGAGCTTGGCCTCCCCAGACTTGAGTGCCACGAGGGACCTGTCTGTTCCCAGTATGACCTTGCCGGTATCAATGGCCTTCCTTATTTCTCGAGCTATATCCATATGACTAAACCTCCTTTGCGTCCTCAAAAGACGGGTTCATGACCAGCTCAACGATGCCGGTGCCAAGCGGTATGGGCTGGCCGACAATGACGTTTTCCGTAACGCCGTTGAGTCTGTCCTTCTCTCCTTCACGGGCTGCTTCCAACAGATGGCCGGTGGTGACCTCAAACGAGGCGCGTGCAAGCACACTTGCCTTTTCCCCGGTGATACCGTGCCTTCCTATCTGCTGGATGTCGCCCTCAAGGCACATGGCGTCGGCAAGCACCATGATGTGGCGCCGGTCGACCTCAAGGCCCTGTTCGTCAAGCACTTTCTGTATCTCGCGCATAATCGCATTCCTGGCGGCCTCGATGCCGAGAACCTCGAAGAGCTCGTAGATGTTATTGGTGGTGGTGCGATAGGGGTCCACGCCAGGGACGGTCATGACCTCCGCCAAATTCGAGCCCTCGGTATAGACGAAATACTCGTCACCCTCTTTCTTAATCATGGCCCGCTCAATGCCTTTGATGCCCTTGAGCGAAAGGCCCTTTATCTTCTGTGAGAAGCGCCGAAGCTTTAAGAGATTAACGGTTCCAGGGGAAAGAATTACGAGACCCTCGTCCTCATCATACCGTATCCGCTCCACAGATTTGGTCTTCTTGAGCTTTTTTATGACCTCTTCAAAGGTCAAGCCGGAGTCCTCCATGCGCTCGCTGTCAAGCTCGATGCTGAACTCGGCACCGATGACGTCAAGCGCCGTTGAGCGCGCCACGTTCTCAACGGTCGTCCCCTCGATGCGCTGGGCGGCGAGGATTGCTTTTTCCTTCGAGAAGCGGTGCTCATCATCGAGGGCAACGGCCATCACCGGCGTTGAGGGGTCCTTCCTCACATCGACGATCTCTATGATACGTGGAAGACCGAGGGTAACGTTGATTTCCGCCACACCGGCGTAGTGAAAGGTGTTGAGCGTCATCTGCGTGCCCGGTTCGCCAAGGCTCTGCGCGGCGACGGTGCCCACCGGTTCACCAGGGTCGACACGCGCCTTGCGGTACTCGGCAACGATTTCGTGGAGGATGCGCTGCAGCTCCTCTTCGGAAAAGTCCCTCTTCTCATTGAACGAGAGGAGCTTGGTGTGCGCCTCTTCCATGACGACACGTGATACGGCCCCTTTCAGGACGGTTTCCATCTGCTCCAGCAGGTATAAATCGGACACCATGTGCTTCACCCCTCCGTATGGCTATTTAAATTTTTATGGACAATCCAGTCGATATCAACTGCCTTTCCGTAGGTCGACTTCGCGGGGTCGATGCCATCTTCCCCGTAGGCAAACTGCACAATGATGTCATCATTGGTACGCACCGTGCCATCGTAACGGACGCTCATGTCCTGCAGGGCGTTCATGAGGCGGCGCTGCATGTATCCGCTCTGTGCGGTACGCACCGCGGTATCAACAAGGCCTTCCCTTCCACCCATGGCATGGAAGAAGAATTCCTTGGGATTAAGCCCTTTCTTGTATGAAGCCGAGACAAAGCCACGGGCCTCGGCGCTGAGGTCATCCTCCTTGAAGGATGAGAGCGACCTGTTGATGTACCCACGGTGGAGACGGGTGCCACGCACCGACATCTGCCCGAGTGATGCACTCATCTGGGTTATGTCGAGCATGTTGCCTTTTGCGCCCGTCTTGGCCATGATGACGGCACCCCTGTTCATACCCAGGTACCGTTCGGAGATGTCGCCGGCCTTGTCACGTGCCTCGGCAAGCGCCTGCATGATCTTTGATTCGAGTGTCTCCTCGACACTGCGGCCGGGGAGGGGCTCGAGGTATCCCTGCCGATACGTCTCGATGAGCTTGTCCACTTTTTCCTTTCCCTCAAAGATGATTTTGTCGATAAGTACCGCACCCGCCTTGGGGATGTCCTCGTCATCGATGCCGGTAGTAAATCCAATGATGGCGGTGGCCTGGAGGATGAGCCGGGTGACGGAGTCAAGGAAGATTCTGCCCGTGTCAGTCCCGTAGTCCTTAACAAGCTTGTCAAGAAGCTTGCAGTTGGACCGTGCCTTGAACGTGGCACCGTCAATGATGCCAGACACGAGCCTTCCTCCCTCAATCCTCACGAAGGCATCATACTTGCAGTTCACGCCCTCGCACATCTCACACTTCTGGCAGACCTTGGCCTTGTACTCGATGTTTAGGTCTGACGGCAGGAGGAGCGAGAAGACCTGCTTGCCGCTCCAATAGGGCACATCGCCCTCAATCTTCGCCGGTTCGGGCAACGATGCGGAGGGGATGTCGGAAACGTAAATCATCTGGGCAACCTGGTCACGGGTGAAAAACGAGGACCGCTTCGTAAGCAAATAAGCGCCCGACAGGTAATCCTGGCTGCCGCCTATGACAGGTTCGCCGAATCGCGGGGAGATGATCTGCTCCTGAACGCGCATGAGAATGCGCGCCTCGGCCTGCGCCTCCTCGGTCTGAGGGACGTGCATGTTCATCTCGTCGCCGTCAAAGTCAGCGTTGTAGGGCGGACAGACGCAGAGATTGAGGCGGAAGGTCTTGTACGGCATGACCCGCACCTCATGCGCCATGATGGATAGACGGTGAAGGGACGGCTGCCTGTTGAAGAGGACGATGTCGCCGTCGCAGAGATGGCGCTCAACGACATAGCCTATATCAAGCTCCTCGGCAAGGATGTCCTTCGTTATATCGGACACGCGCTTTCGCATGCCGTCGTGGCGTATGATGTAGTTAGCCCCCGGATACGCCTCTGAACCGTTGAGTACGAGCCCGCGCAGGCGTTCGAGATTGCGGTGCGTGGCACGCTCGGGGACGGTAAGCTCCTTTGCCACAAACAGAGGGACGCCGACCTCGTTGATGGAGATGTTTGGGTCGGGGGAGATGACCGTCCTGGCGGAGAAGTCAACACGCTTGCCGGAAAGATTGTTCCTGAATCGTCCTTCCTTGCCCTTGAGGCGCTGGGTAAGGGTCTTGAGCACCCTGCCTGAGCGGTGCCGTGCCGGCGGGACGCCCGATACCTCGTTGTCAAAGTACGTGGTGACGTGGTACTGGAGCAGCTCCCAGAGGTCCTCAACGATGAGCTGGGGTGCCCCAGCGTCGAGATTCTCCCGTAGGCGCTGGTTGATGCGGATGATGTCCACGAGCTTGTGGGTGAGGTCGTCTTCCGACCTGATGCCCGATTCGAGGGTGATGGATGGCCGCACCGTCACGGGGGCAACAGGCAGCACGGTGAGGATTGACCACTCGGGGCGCGCGCACTCGGGATTCCATCCCATGAGCACGACATCCTCGTTGGGTATTTTTTCGAAACGCTCCCTGATGTCCGACGGCGTCAGCTTCTTGTCCCCCTCTTTGTAGGCAGTGGGCTTGTCAAACTTGATCTTTGCCTGTTCCGTACCACAGTGGGGACACGTGGTGTCCTTGATGACACCCTTTTTCTTCGCAGCCTCCGAAAGAACCTCAATGATGATTGCCTGGCGGATGCTCCCCCGTACGCCTTCCTCCTCCAGCCTTGTGTGATACTGGGCGAGGCGGTCCTCGGGAAGAAGAAGCCGCGAACACTCCTTGCAGGTCGCCTTGAGGATGTCGTAGACCTCCTTGGCGTACCCGACATGGATAACGGGCCGTGAGAGCTCGATGTGTCCGAAGTGGCCTTGGCACTCCCCGAACTTGGACCCGCACGTACGGCAGCGCAGGCCCGGGTCGATGACGCCAAGCTTGGGGTCCATGAGCCCCCCGTTGATGGGGTACCCCTCGTCGTCGTACGTGTCGGCTTGGACAATGGTGGTGACCGACATCTTGCGGATGTGCTCCGGTGAGAGCACGCCAAAACTGAGTTCCTTT
Source organism: Candidatus Methanofastidiosia archaeon (assembly GCA_020854925.1). GTDB lineage: Archaea > Methanobacteriota_B > Thermococci > Methanofastidiosales > NM3 > JAHKLV01. The sequence continues at coordinate 8,330 of JAHKLV010000208.1, forward strand.
ATCTTCTTTGGCGGCCCGAAAAGTAAAATCTCTTCTTCGTTCATAGCAATCACGCCCTGTCCTCCAGCTTAAGCTTCGGCCAGATAAGCATTGATTCCAGTTCCTGTATAAGCAACTTGAAGGCGTATGAGACCTCCACGACATGGACGTCGACGTCCTCGCTGCAGATGGGGCAGAACTTCTTGTTCCGTATCTTGTCATACATGGCAAGGCTTCCGCACTTGCTGCACACAAGCACACTGTACTTGTCCGACGACTCGAGCAACCGCTCCTGCAACAGCATGGCGGCGCCGTGACCGACCAGGCAGTCACGCTCCATCTCACCAAAGCGAAGGCCGCCCTCGCGGGCCTTTCCTTCCGTCGGCTGGCGGGTGAGCATCTGGCGCGGTCCGCGCGAGCGGGCGTGCATCTTGTCAGCCACCATGTGGTGCAGCTTCTGGTAATAGGCGACACCGATGAAGATGTCAGCCTTCATCATCTCGCCGGTGATGCCGTTGTACAGCGTCTCGCGGCCGGTATGCTTGAGGCCGTTAGCCTCAAGAAGATGACGCAAGTCTGCCTCGTCCTCGTTGTCAAAGGCGGTCGAATTGATGCGCCGCCCCTCGAGGGAACCTACCTTGCCGCCAATCATCTCGAGGATCTGTCCCACCGTCTTACGCGACGGGATGGCGTGGGGGTTGATGATAAGGTCCGGACATATGCCGTCCTCGGTAAAGGGCATATCCTCGCTCGGCGTAATGATGCCGATGACACCTTTCTGCCCGTGGCGGGAGGCAAACTTGTCACCAAGCTCCGGCACGCGCTGATTGCGCATCTTAATCTTCGCCAGCTTGTTGCCGTCCTGTGTCTCGGAAAGTATGACCATGTCGATGGTCCCTTCCTCACCGGGGCGCACGGCGATTGACGTCTCACCGCGCCCGGCAACATCGATGCCAAACTCGTCGAGTTCCTGGAGGAACCGAGGCGGACTCGTGCGCCCGATGATGACATTCCCGCCGCCCACTTCCGATTCTGGACGGATGATGCCGTCCTCGTCGAGGAACGCGTAGGGCTCGTTTCCCCGAAAGCCCCTGATGCCCTGGTCGGGTATCTCGAACTTGTCAACCTGCCCGCCGGGGTAGCGGCGCTCCTCGGTGGCGTATGTCCTGAAAAACGTCGTCCTGCCCAGGCCGCGCTCGATGGAGCCCTTGTTAATGATAAGGGCGTCCTCGATGTTGTAGCCGTAATAGGAAATGATGGCAACGACAAAATTCTGGCCGGCAGGGCGCCGGTCGAACTTGACCGCGTCAAGGACCCTTGTGCTGACAAGGGGCACCTCGGGATAATGCATGAGGTGCTCGCGGGTCTCCACGCCCCAGCGGAAGTTGGCAGCAGCAAACCCTAAGGCCTGCTTGGCCATGCCGGCCCCATAAGAGACACGGGGGGCGGCGTTATGCTCGGGGAAGGGGACAATGCTCGCCGCGATGCCGAGAATGGCGCCGACATATATCTCCACATGCGTGTGATCCGGCGTGATTTCAGCATCTGTTATGGCGACAAGGGCGTTTTCCTCCTCCTCAGCATCGAGGAACTCGATGATGCCGCGGTCGATAAGGTCGTTCCACGAAAGCTCGCGCTCCGATATCTTCTTGATGATATCGGGGGTAAGGGGCGTGGCACTATCCTGGACGATGGCAAGGGGGCGCCTGGCGCGACCGCCGTCGCAGTTTACCTGTACCTCGTTGGTGGAGGCGTAATAGGCAACGTTGACCTGCCGAGAGATGTAGCCGCGCCTGCGGTCCGCCCGCACTGTGGCAGCGAGAGAGACGCCCGACTCGTGAATGCCGATAAGGTTCCCGTTGAGGTACACATAGGAATGGTCAGCCGAGCCCGACCGCTTCTCGAACTCGAACACCCCGGCTGTTGAGAGGAGATACTCCTCAAGTTCCTTCTCGTCTGCCGATACAGAGACCGCGCTCATGAGCGCCATGTTTTTCACCAGGCCACAGTTGGGGCCTTCAGGGGTCTCACTCGGACAGATGCGTCCCCAGTGGGTGGGATGAAGGTCCCGTGCCTCAAAGTGGGACTGGCTGCGAGAAAGCGGCGAGACAACGCGGCGCAGATGGGAAAGCCGCGACATGAAGTTGACCGAGTCCATGAGCTGGGAGACGCCCGTCCGGCCGCCCGGCCAGCTGCCGGTGGCGATGGCGTGGCGGACACGCTCTGTGAGCACATCGGAACGTACCGATTTACGTATGAAGTCCCCCTGCTTGCCAGAGTCGTACCGGCCGCGCGCATAAGTGCGCTCCAGCTGGTACTTGATGTCACGGGTAAGTTGGATGAATGAAAGCCTGAACAGGTTCTTGAGAAGCTCCCCTGCGAGCTTCCACCGCTTGTTCGTATAGTGGTCCTTGTCGTCCTCTTCACGCTTGCCAAGGGCAAGTTCGATGACACGTTCCGCCATGATGCCGAGATAGAAGGCCTTGCGAAGCCGTGCATCCTTGTCCGTGCCGATATGCGGCAGGAGATAGCGGTCGATGGAATCCTCGGCACGCTTAAGCCGGTATTCCTTGAGCTGGCCGATGGCGACCTTCTTCCCGATGACGTCAAGCGCGTCTTCGACGTTGGTGATGTCCAGGGCGCCCTCAAGGTTGTCAAGAAGCTCCTTTTGGATTTCCGGGTCACCGGATGTTGACATGACGATCTGCTGGTCGGATACGAGGCCGAGCGCCTTCATGAGCGATACAAAGGGGACCTTGCCGGGGACGGAGGGGAAAGAGACTTCCAGAATACCGTCGCGCTTTCGCTCTATCTTCACAAGGGAACGGAATCCCTGCCTGGTGGAAAAGACCTTTGCGACGCACGACTCGGTACGTTCGTCGCGCTCGACAAGAATCCTGTTGGGGGCGAGATCCTCGATGGCCACGATGACCTTTTCGGTTCCGTTAACGATGAAGTAACCACCCGGGTCGTTGGGGTCCTCGCCCAGGGCGATGAGCTCATCGTCGTCCTTGTTTGCCAGGATGCACGATACGGACTTGAGCATGATGGGAAGATCGCCGATGAGCACCTCCACCGGTTCACTTGTCTCACCGTCGTGCTCAGCGCACATTTCAAGATAAATGGGAACAGAATACGTGAGGCCGCGAAGGCGGCACTCGAAGGGGTAAAGGGCGCGTTTTGAACCGTCAGCCTCTTTGATAACGGGAAGGTCGTAGCGTATTTTGCCTAGTTTGACATTGAATTCCTCAAAATCAGTCTCGATTTCGCCAATCTCGTCTATAATCTCCTGTAATCCTCTCGTGATGAAATCATTGTACGAGTCAAGGTGCTGTCGTACAAATCCCTTCTCCTCAAAAAAAGTATTGATAATCGGCCATGTTTCCATTCCATCTACCCCTTATTCTATCACGTAGCGATAGTAGACACCTTCCCCTGCCGGGGAATCGGTCCGAATGATTTTGATAATCCTGCCCTTCAAAGAAATGTTCTGCTCTTCTTCAAGCATCTTGATGACCGGATCGCTTGTCTTTATGAGAGGAAGATTGTAGCGATTAATCTTGTATTGTACCAAGAAGGCCTCCTCCTCCTCAGGAGTAAGCACGACGTGCTCCGGCACCAGGTTATGCTTAAGAATATTGATAGTACTATCACTCATAACGAATCACACCCCACCCTACGACGACTTTCAATGTTCCGACAATAAATAGGAAGCGGGCCCGACGGGGTTTGAACCCGCGACCATCTGGTTAAAAGCCAGATGCTCTTCCAGACTGAGCTACAGGCCCATGTGCACATGTCTTCAATAATAGCGGGTCCCCTTCGACCACAAGCACTTTGACCATTACCGCAAAAATGCTCAAAAACCATGGCCTCCAAGTTCCCCACAATCTATGCCATCACCTTTCGAATATTAGTTGGCGCCCGGGCCGGGATTCGGACCCGAGTCACAGGAGTGACAGTCCTGTATGATAGACCGGACTACACTACCCGGGCAAACAACAATGCAAGGGGCCGGCAGCGTCGCGGGGTTCCCACCAAAGGTAGTACCACCCACATCGCAAGGAGGCTTTACTGCTGGGATCGGAACGAGACCAGGTGTGGCCCTCCTGCTTTGACCGCCGTACCGGAAAGAGTGTTAACGCAGCCCTTTTTAAACTTTTCGGTAATCATCGGTATCGCACAGGATTACAGCAAAAATCAAGGAGTAAAAAGCGAAATGCCGACCATTTCTTCTTTATATATTTTTCTATGCGCTATCGATTTCTCGTGGAAAAAAGGGAGAAAAAGAAAAAAATGATGGAAATACCGTTATCACGATCCCCTATGCTCAGGCAGCGGGGCAAGGCCGCTGCCGATGAACTACCACCCATCACGCAGATAAGTGACTTCCTGCTTCAACTACGCACGTGCACATGCCAAGTGCAGGTGCAGCGGTGCGGTGTCCGCAGGCGTGACGTGGGGCTGTTCCCGCCTTGGAGTCAGTCGCTCCTGGGCTGTGCAAAAGGGAAGAAAGAGGAGCGCTATGCTCTTGCTTTTCCAATTTCTGACGATACATCGGCGAGAAATGGCGTAATATGCTCAAGCGGAACAAAAGCGCCACAGGCAAACGCATGCCCGCCCCCTGTGCCGCCGTACTTCCTGGAGACGACACGCACGATGCAGCCCATGTTGAGGTTGCGCCTCACGAGGAGCTTTGAGCAGCGGACAGACACCTTCACCGTGCGGTCATCGGAGGGGGTGAATCCGATGAGCGGCGTATACGGATCGCAACCCGGCGTTCCGAGCAGAAGGCCAGCGATGGTCCCCACGAGCGTGTCGGAGATGCCAGTGCCGTCAAAATACTGGACATGGTCCAGCCGCTCTATGCCGCGGGCATGCACGAGTTCTATGCCGCGGGCAAGCCTGCGGCGGTGGCGGGCGAGGAGCTGCATGAGCTTGTCGTAATAGACGCCCCTGTTACCCTTGGCTACCTCCACACCGACCTCGGGACATCCGTGGCGTCCGGATGCGTTAAGACAGGTGGAGAATTCCGATGCGTCGCGAAGCGGAGAGTAGCGGTCTTCGCAGACTAGCGTATACGCCTCGCCAAAGACGAGGCTCGGGGCAAGGGCGACGAACTCAGGGGGAAGCTCATGGAGGATACGTTGGATTATTTCGGTTCCGAGCACCTGCTTTTCGGCGAGGGTGAGGTCAGACGGCGTACGCCAGTCGTCCCCACGAAGTGTAATGCCCAACTGAGAGAGCAGGGCGATGGCATTTGACTCGCTTCCGGAGATGCCGGGAATGGGGGGATCAGAAAAGTACTGGAGCGACTTGAAGATGGGGCGCGTGAATCTGCCATAGAGCAGGAGGTCGGGGTCGGCGCTCAGTACCCCGGCACGCCTGCCGTCCTCGACAATGACCCGGTTAAGCCCTTCCAGGCGACCCCACAGGCTCTGCATGTCGCCGACGGCGCCAACGATGGCCAAGGCCGAAAGATCGGTGTTGCGCGGGTCAAGCGCCCGTGACAAAAAATATGCCATGCCACTTCCCGAGATTTCCTTACCCCCGTCGTGGCCTGTACAGAAGGGATTGAAATGGTGTTCGAAAAGGGATGTTTCAAACTGGTGATGGTCGATGATGGTAATTCGGGACGAAGGGAATGTCTCGCGGATGAGATCCTGCTGACCGCTTCCGAGGTCGGCAAAGAGCATGTTTTCAGCGGGAGACACGGAGGCGATTTCATTGAGCTTGATACACTGGTAGGTATGTTCGACGCCCATACGGTCAAGAGCGGTGGAAAGAATGGCGCAGCTGGAGATGCCATCCGCATCCATGTGGGAGACGATGGCGTACTCCTCGTTGCGATGCTCCTTTATCGCATCGGCGCACGCCGTGGCAAGCTCGTAGAAGTCCATACACCTCCTCCCCCCATAGCTTTATAGACTTTTCCAAAAAAGATGTGTGTATGAAAGCACTGCTTTCCGCATACCGGCACGAAGACGTTATGCCTTGGGCACGGCTCTTTGTGGCGCACGGTATAGAGCTCATTGCCACCCAAGGGACGATGCGGGCCTTGGAAGCGTCCGGCATACCCGTCGAATCCTCCGCGTCGCTCACGGGATTCGCTTCACGTCTCTCGGGGGGCATCAAGACCATTCATCCTTCCATCCATGAGGCCATGGCCACAGGAGAGATAGGATATGTGGCCGTAGGGCTCATGCCCATAGACGACCCGACCTCCCCCGGCTTGGAATCAATGGATCTGGGCGGTGTGCTCCTCCTCCGCTCGGCAGTCAAGCGCCACGAGGTATGCTGCCCCCTCTGCTGCCCGTCGCCTCACATCGCAGATGTGCAGCACGTGCTCGAGGGCATGGCAGACCACCGAACCGTATCGCGCGTGTGTGCCGTACACGCAATGCACGAGGTGATAGCATACGAGAAGGCGACGCTTGCCAGATTGCTTGCCATGCAGTAGGAACCTACGTCATACTCTGTCACCTAGCAAGCAAAACACACCTCTCGGTGGGATCCTTAGGCACTCTGCTGTTTCGCGAGGGATGCTATGCCTATGTCGGCTCAGCCCTTGGCGGCCTCAGGAATCGCGTGGGCCGGCACCTGCGAAGGGACAAACGATTCCATTGGCATATCGACCACCTCCTTGCCGCCGCGCCCGTCACTGACGTCGCGGTCCGTGAAGGCACCACGCGCGAGGAATGTACCGTTGCGGCATGCCTTGCCCAACACGGAACGGTGGTACGGGGATTCGGTTCAAGCGACTGCAGGTGTCCGGGGCATCTTTTTCGAATAAGGGAAGATGTAGCCCTCGAAATGCTCAGTTCGTCGGGATTTAGCCTCCTTAACCATGAAGAACACCTCTAGAGGGCGCGATTGGTAACATTCCAGCCTTCGTGAACTTACCACCCATCACATAGAAACGGAGCGGTACAGACCCTGATGCATTCCCACAACGCCCTCAGGGCATATCCTTTGTGCCCCACGACAGGAATGGGGTGGATGCTCTCCCTATCCGAGACAGTACGCTTGCCCGTCATGGGTGCAGAAGTAGATGCGATTGTTGACTATTGCGATTCCTGCGCTGCTTCCGCCTAGGCCCTCATAGGTGGAAACTATCTCCGCATCATCCCGATCGACTACGTACAAGAGATACGAAGTTCCTTCATCCCCATCGGAGTTAACAACCTTCCCGTAGACTACCAGGAAATCCGGCGTGACGAGGGGGGCGCACCCAGACAGGAGGGATTCACCTATGGGCACCTGCCAGTTGAGTTCACCCGTGCGTATGTCAAGCGAGA
>JAHKLV010000180.1 GCA_020854925.1 Candidatus Methanofastidiosia archaeon
GCGTGGGTGAGGGCGGCACAGGTGAGCTCGTCGACAATCCGCGGGATGGGCGCCGGCATGTAAGCGAAGTGATAGTAATAGAAGTCATGGAGGTCATGTACGAGCGAAGTGCGGGTCATCCACGTATAGGCAAGGCACGGAATAACGGCGTCAGCATTCACACATATAGCCACTTGTGGCCGGTACCGTAAGAGATGGCATAGCGTCCAGGCCCACCATGGGATGAGAAGGAAGAAGTACGTCTTGGAGCCAAGGGGGGTTGTCATCCCGAATCTCCGTATATGGGCTTTCCCAAATGAATAGGGCGGGTCATGGTATCTGTTCCAGCCAATGAACGCGATTTCGTGTCCCTTTTGCATCAGCGATTTTCCCCGCTCCTCGATGAATCGGGAGTTCCGAATGCCAGATGCATGAACGAACGCTATCCTCATATCCCCTTCCTCTCTTCCCCCATTACAGGGAAAGAAGAAAAGCTTTGAGCCGGATGTACTTGTCTTCCCCCTCGTCAAGGAGTGTCCCGGCACATGCACGGGCATGTGCCTGGCATGCGGGATAGGTATTCCAGCACGCCCGAAGCGCCTCAGAGAGCGCCTGGGGCGTCATGTCCCCTGATACGGTGCCGCATCCGTGCTCCCGGATGAGGGGGGCCATGTCGCCAATGGGTGTTGCCACAACGGGCCGCGCATGCGCAAGCGCCTCGAGGGCAGAAAGAGGTAGCTCGGGGCCGCCCTCGAGCTCGGCGTACGGTATGACGAGGCAGTGGTGTGACCGGTAGTATGGGATGATGTCCACGTTCGTGTTCACGACAGTGACCACGCCCTCGATGCCTAGGGCGGCGAGGTCCTTTTCCAACCTCCCCTGATAGTCCTGGCGCCAGAGGAGCGTGAGGTGCGCCGGGATGTCGCGGACGAGTAGCGCGTACGCCTCGAGAAGGAGTGGCACACCCTTGCTCTCGTAGCGTTTGGGTCGTGCCGGCGTCTTGAGCGGCGAGCTTGCAAAGAGGATCTGGAACGTGTCGTCGTCAGGTGGGGGAAGCGGCACGAGGTGGGCGGGGTCAATCACCGGTTGAAGGACAAATATCCGCTCGCGGGGAAGGCCGAACGAAAAAAGGAGCGTGGCAAGCGTCTCCGTTTCGACGATGGCACCCCTGAGCCGCGGCGCGATGCGCCGGGTGCGGGCAAGCGATGCCTCGCTTCGCGACATGCCGGTGACATAGGGCACGCACTTGCGCGGGTCAAGGAAGTCGAGGAACGGGGAGTCGATGCCGCCGGAGAGGACGACGACCCTGTACGCACGTTCACGTGCCTTGAAGGCGCCGTAGCCCCACGCCTTGTTGAGGTGGCCGAACACGGGATGCTTGTTCAGGTAGTGGCCAGCATTGATAAGCGTATAGCGGCCCTCCCGCCGAGAGAGGCGGAATCCGACGTCGTGGCTTGCCGAATAGACGTCAGCTTCCAGAAACGCATTGATGCGGCGCACCTTGTTGGCAACACATTCGTCTTCGCGCTCAAGGAGGCTTCCGAAGATGGCTATGGGACTTTTGGGAGAGGAGGGGCCTGCATGCCAGGGGAGGAGGCTTCCGAGGAGCGCGCGCTCATCGGGGGACAGGACGGAGAAGACACGGAGGCATGCAAGATATGTGAGCATGCCGATAGCAAGAGGGAGCACTAATCCAGATGGTGTCATTCTCTGGGCAGTGATAACGGCACCGGCCATGGCACCCGTGGCAAGGGCGATCCTGGCAATCGCCGACGCCCCGGGGCGGGGGAGGAGGGAGCGTGTTGCGAGGAGCAGGGTAACGGCAAGGTCGAGGCCGTAAGCGGCGATGGTGGCAACGGCTGCGCCCTCGATGCCCCACACCGGCACGAGCAGCACGGTGAGGGCGGCGTTTGCCACGGCGGCAAGCGAGTAGGTCCATCCCACCGCCTTCGTGCGCTTTTCCAGGTAGAACGCCTGGGACACCACCACCTTGCATCCGTGTATGGTGAGCGCTATGGCCACGAGCGGCAGGACTCTTGCGCCCGCCAATGCCATCTCCTCAGTGGTAAGGACGGAAAGAAGCGGGCGTGCAAGGAGCGCCCCTCCCACGGTAAAGGGGATACAGATAGCCAAGAGGGCCTTGATCATGAACGTGCAGGTCTGACGCACCTGTTCCCTGTCACCGTGGTCATACATGCTCGAAAGCGATGGCAAAAGCCCCATGCCCATGACGCTTGCCATGAGGAAGGGTACCGATCGCCCGATGGTATAGGCTGAATCGTAGTTGCCCACCGCGGCCGTCCCCATCATGATGGCAAGGATGAACCGATCGATATACGAGACAGCCCACGACGACACGTTCATGGGCACGAGCGGGAGTCCGAAGGCGAGATAGGGGGTGATGCGCCCCCCGCGCACGGCCGGGGCGGAGAGGAAGCGCGTGGCATAGGCGGCAAGGACGATGAGGAGGAGCGATCGCACGAGAAGGATGGCGCCGAGTGCCCCCTCGATGCCCCACCCAAGGGCGATGAAGATGCCGGCAAGGCCGAGCTCGAGGGCGTTTTGCACGACGATGGCGATGCCGTAGTCCCGCATCCGCCGGAGCGCCTGCAGGAGGCTGTGGTAAAGCATGCCAAGCACCCAGATGGGCAGAAGGAGGGCGACAAGGCGCACAACGCGCTCGCTCCCGTCAAAGAGCGATGCGGGTATGAGCGGCGTCCCGAACCAGAAGAGGGCGCCCGCTCCGCAGGCGAGCGTGCCGACCACGGCAACGATACGGTAAAAATCCTTGGTGTACTCCACCCTGTCTTTCTGAAGGAAGAACCGGAGCATGGCGCTCGGGAGGCCGAGGTCGAGCACCGAGGCAAGCAACGGAAGGAGCACCCAGGCCTGGACCCAGATACCGTAGCCTATGCTTCCAAGCCCTTTGGTGAGGATGGGAAGGAGCACGATGTTGCTGATGCTGATGGAAAAGCGGGAGAGGGCGAGGATGCCCGTGTCCGCGGCGGCGTCCCTCATGGACGGCATGAAGCGCCCCCTTTCTCCTCAATGAGGCGGCCAAGGATTGCATACAGCGCTCGCGCCCCCTGCTCCCACGAAAACGCCTCAAGGGCGTATGTCCGATTGATTGCACCCAGCGAGGGGTCCGCCAGCGCCCGGAGGATGGCATCAGCCAGAGCACGCGGCCCCGATTCTCTGACGAGGATGCCGGTACCCGGCCTGACCACCTCTGCCGTGCCGCCCACATCTCTTGCCACCACAGGGGTCCCTGCGGTCATGGCCTCGGCAAGCGTGAGACCGAACGACTCGTAGTATGAGCTTGAGACAAAGAGGTCGCACAGCGCATAGAGCGTGGAGAGCTCCACGTCGCTGACATAGCCGAGGAACCGCACGGCATGGGCGATGCCGAGCCGCTCCGCCTGGCGCCGGTGCGCGTTCGTGTCTCCCGAGCCAGCCACCAGAAGCATGACAGGCTCGTTTTCGAGGATGCAGGGGAGCGCCTCGATGAGCGCGGCAAGGCCTTTCCGCTTGTCGGCCGGGCGCCCCACGAAGAGGAGTATTTTTTTCCCCACCGCCGCATGGTGCGCCGCAAGGACCTCTCGCTCTTCTGGGCCAAGGGCGGTGCCCCGGTCGGTCACGCCGTTGGGGATGACGCTTATTTTATCCGGGGGGATGTGAAGGTCTCGCACGAGCGCATCTTTCACATAGGCGCTCACCGCCACGAGATGGTCGGCACGTCGGGCGAGCACGGGGTCGAAGAGCGGTGCCGCCCCGAGCTCGTTGTTGATGTTTCTCAATCGCTCGAGGAACGTGGGGCGCAGGATGCGGATGACGTCGCGCGCCGACTGGTGCATGACGGTGACAAGCGGGCACGACATGTTCCTTGAAGAGAGCGGAAGGACGGAAAAGCCGTTACCCACGACCGCATCAAAGCCACCTGCGCGTCGGGCGATGGCTTTCCACCATGTTTTTAGCCCCCACCAGAACCGGGGGATGCGAAGAAGGCGGAGCGAGCCCGAGGGCACCACATGGCGAACGATTCCAGGGGGGTCGGGAGAACCCGGCTCAGCAGGGGTGACGACGTGCACCTCCACACCCAAGGATGCGAGCGCAGTGCACATGGCGGCGGCGTACGTTCCCGCCCCGCCGTAGACCTGCGGCGGGTACTCGTACGTGACAAAGGCTATGCGGAAGGCCGATGTGCCCTGCGGTGGCTCCATATGGTCCCTTTCTTCTGTAATTGCTTAAATACATGCGCCCGCCCCTTCCCGAGGGAGGATAGAAAAGATATTTAATGTGATGGAAAATAAGGGCAGTGTGACGGAATCCCACCCCGTGCTGTCGCGCCTTTCGCGGGACGCACTCCTTGCCGTGCTTCTGGCCGCGGCATGTACGCTTGCCGTATACAAGGTCGGGGCCCAGCTCCCGGTGGGACCGTGGTGGGACGCCTATTCCTTCCTTCTGAATGCGCTCACCTTCGCAGGTGAGGATTTTGCCTACTTCGAATTCAGCCGTTCCCCGCTCTTTCCTTATCTGCTCTCCCTTGCGTTTCGTGCGGGTCATGACGGTACGTATCTCACAATGTATTTAGATGCCGCCTTCGCGGTGGCGGGGACCCTGTGCATGTACGCCCTTGTCCGCCAGCGCTACGGGCAGGTGCCCGCCTCCTGTCAGGGCTCTTCTTCCTCTTTCCCGTGGTCATGGTGGATTGGGTGGGACGGGGATATGCCGACATCGGAAGCGTGGCGGTTTCCCTTGCCGCTGTTGCTCTGTTTGTTGCCGGTGTCGAGCGCCATCCCCGGTATTTCATCCTTGCCTGGCCGATGGTCCTCGCCGCATTTCTCATGCGCAGCACGGCGGCGCTCATCGTTGTCCCGCTGGCGTATTATGCCTTGCTCCTCGGCGGCGCCCGCATCCGCTACGTCGAGCACCTGACGGGCATCGGCCTTTCCGCCCTCATCTTCGTGCCGGTCATGCGTTTCTACGCCGGGCGCACGGGCGACCCCCTCTATCTTGTCAACGCGGTCTTTTCCGGATTTGGGAAAAGCACGGAGACGACGGGGTCGGTGGGGGAGATCTACGCCTACGGCCGCCTCTATTTTGTTGAGTCGCTGCCCGCACAGTTCGTCGGCGAGCGGCTCTTTCCTTTCATGGCGGCATTGCTCGTCTTCGGCATCCTGGTCCTTGTCTCGTCGTACGTCACCGAGCACCGGCTCTCGTTCACGGAGGTGCTCGTCCCGCTGTTCTGTTGTGTCGTCTTCGTGCTCGTCTTGCTGTATGCCCCCTACTTCGTAGGGCAGGTGGTGCTTTTCGGCCTGCTCCTCGTCCTTGCCCCGTATGCCCGGCGCACGCCGCGCGGCGTGTTCTTTGCCATGATGCTCCTCTGGGGGGCAAGCTACGTTCTCTTCCACTCACTCTACTTCCAGAAGGTGGTTCGCTACTACCTGCCCATGCTCCCGGGACTAGCCTTCATCGCCGCCGTGGCGGTGGATGCCGCTGCCCGCAAGGCAGGTGCCGTCATGTCCCGTCCCCGTGCCGGTGCAGCGCTTGTGGTCCTGGCGTCCATGGGCATGCTGTTTTTTGGTGCCTACGGCGCCGTCGGAGACACCCACCTTGACGCTGAGGCGCAGGTCAACGCCGCGAACGAGGAGGTGGCAGGATACCTTGCCACGCGCCTCGACGGTTCGCCGCTCATCTACTCTGACTACTGGGTCATTACCGGGTGGATGCTGAGATATCCCGTCTACGCCATGCCGGTCTTTTCCGACGAGCCGGCGTTTGCACACGAGCTGCACAAGTACCGGGTCGACTTCTATGCCTCCTACCGCGACTGGTATTTTGAGGGATATGAGCGGGTCTTTTCGGCAACCGAGTACTATGTGTTCGAGCGCCGTGACGCGGTGGAAAAGCCCCGTGGCCTCTACATCGGGAACGGGTGGCAGAACTACTTCGAGCGGCTTACCGGCTATGCGTACTATCTCATGGACGGCACGATACACATCGAGGAGGGAAGCGACTACCTCGATGACTATACCCTCGAAGAGCTCCAGTCCTATGACTTCGTGGCCGCCTTTGGCTTCAAGTGGCACAATCGCAAGGCGGCAGACCAGCTCCTCCAGCTCTATGTCTACAACGGAGGGACGCTTGTTGTTGATACATCGGGGAATACCGTCTCATCCGGCTATCCCATCGGCAGCTCCGTCTTTTTGAAAATGAATGTCCTTCGCAGC
>JAHKLV010000125.1 GCA_020854925.1 Candidatus Methanofastidiosia archaeon
CAAGCTGGAAGCATACTACGACATCACTGCCCGCATCATCGGCGCCCGGCCGGGTGCCGTGCGGGAGCTCTATGCGTCGGTGCAGGACGATATCGACCGCATCATGCGCGCATACACCGCGGTATGCGAGGAGTATGATAACAATGAACATCATTGAAACACACGAACTCACCAAGTACTATGTCCGTCCCGGACTCAAAAAGCGGCAGACCATGGGCATCGAGCAGGTCTCCTTTGCCGTGCGACGAGGGGAGATTTTTGGCTTTCTCGGCCCTAACGGGGCGGGAAAGACCACCACCATGCGCATCCTCCTCGACCTCATCAGGCCGACGGGGGGGACGGCAAGCGTCCTTGGACTGGACGCCCAGAAAGACACCGTGGAAATACGCCGCCACGTCGGTTACATCCCGGGGGAGATCCTTTTCTATGAAGGGATGACAGCGGGGGACCTTTTGCGCTACTACGAGCAGCTCATGGGCGCGCCCGCGACACGGAAGGGTGAACTTGTCTCGCTCTTTGACATACCCTTGGACAGGCCGGTCAAGACGTTTTCAAAGGGCATGAAACAGAAGATAGCCATCGTGCAGGCATTCATGCACGACCCTGAGCTTGTCATCATGGACGAGCCGTCCTCCGGGCTTGACCCCCTCGTGCAGCAGCGATTCTACGACTTTCTCCTCAGGGAAAGGGCGTCCGGCAAGACCATCTTCCTTTCCACCCATATCCTCGGCGAGGCCCAAAGGGTGTGCGACCGCGTAGCTATCATACGCAAGGGGCGCATCGCCGCCATCGAAGATGTCGCCGAGCTGCGTGCAAAGAGCGGGAAGCGCATAACGGTCACCTTCGAAGGTCCGGTGGATGAAGCGGACATCATGACGCCAGAGGTGCGCGACGTGGCACCGCTGGAAGATGGCTACGTGCTCCACACAGGGTCGCGAGTCACCGAGACCCTCCGGCGCATCGCCGCGCTCCCCGTGGCTGATATCTCCATAGAGGAGACCTCGCTCGAGGATATCTTCATGCACTATTACGATGGTGATGGCGATGTTTGAGATTACGCGCCACGAGATACGCCAAAAGCGCAAAGGCATCGTCACCTTCTCGCTCTTCGTGTTCTTCTTCGGCATTATGATGGTGGCAGCCTTCGAAACGCTTGGCGCCGGCCTGGACATGGACGAGCTTTTCGAGTCCTATCCCGCCTTTGTCACCGAGCTCTTCGGCAAGTCCATCGTCTCGTTTGGCGACTTTGGCAGCTTCATCACCGTAGAGTACCTGCAATGGGTCTGGTACCTCATCGTGCCTGCCTACCTCGCCCTGTTCTGTGCAGGGTCTATAGCGGGCGAAGTTGAGCGAAAGACCGCCGATATCCTCCTCTCCTACCCCGTGTCACGCCAGAGGGTGGTGCTGGAAAAGTTCCTGGCAGCCGGTGCACCGGTGCTGCTCATCAACGGGATGGGGCTTGCCGCCATCCTCGTCGGGGCGGCGGCAGTTGATGTGGCCTTTGAGGCGCGATGGGCGGTCTATGCCTTCATGCAGGCGACGCCGTTCCTCCTCGTATGGGTGGGGGCCTTCACGCTTCTCTCGGTCCTTGTCTACAATGAAAAGACGGTATCCACCCTGTCCATAGGGGCGGTCTTTGGACTCTATGTGCTCGACGTGGTATCGCGGCTGGTAGAAGGCGTCTCCTTCCTTGGATACGTGAGCCCCATGCACTACTACGACCCCGGGCGCGCCATGGCGCTTAACATCGTTGCATGGGGCGGTTCGATCGTGCTCGTGGCTGCCGCGGTAGCGCTTGCTTTCGGTGCGGCCTATGTCTTCACACGTCGTGACATCAGCGGGTAGGGCGTCACCGCCCCCCGCTCTTTTTTTCGTTTCGGTCGCTGACGAGGAAAAAGTAATAAATACGACCCCTGACGGTGTGGTAGCAACTACCCGGTCGTGTGAGGCATACTCGACACCAGACGGTATGGTGTTACCATGATTCGTATCAATGAAGACTATTGCAAAGGGTGCGGGTACTGTGTCCGTGCATGCCCGAAAAAGGCGCTGCACCTGTCGGCACAGCGAAACGCCAACGGGGTGACGCCCCCCGTGGCAGACGAGGAGGCGTGCACAAAATGCCGCCTCTGTGAGGTCACGTGCCCCGACTTTGCCATCACGATAGAGGAGGAGGATGAAGAATGAACGCACGCGAGGCCATAGGGGATACCGTGCAGTTCGTGCAGGGGGACAAGGCCTGCGTGTATGGCGCGCTCTTGGCCGGATGCCGCTTCTTTGCCGGATACCCCATCACCCCTGCCACGGAAATTGCAGAGGAGATGTCCCGCCTTCTGCCGCTTATCGGCGGGACAAGCATCCAGATGGAGGATGAGATCGGTTCCATATCGGCGGTTGTTGGCGCCGCATGGACCGGCGCCAAGGCCATGACCGCCACGTCAGGGCCAGGCTTTTCGCTCATGCAGGAGACCATCGGCTACGCGGTCATGACCGAGACGCCGTGTGTCATCGTCGATGTGCAGCGTGGTGGGCCTTCAACGGGACAGCCGACACGGGCTTCCCAGGGCGACGTCATGCAGGCCCGTTACGGTTCCCACGGCGACTACGAGCTCATCGTACTCAGCCCCTCGAGCGTACAGGAAGCCATGGAGCTTACCATCCGCGCGTTCAACCTGTCCGAGACGTATCGCGTGCCGGCCATCCTTCTCACCGAGGAATCCATCGGACACATGCGTGAAAAGATTACCATCCCCGATACCGTTCCCTTGCAATCGCGGCCGGCAACGGAGGACGAAGCCGCGCCCCACGTGCCCCCCTTTTCGCCTTTTGGCAGGGGAAAAAAGGCCTTTGTCACCGGCCTCACGCACCAGGACAACGGCCATCCCTCCACCGACGACCACGAGGTGCACGACCGGCTCGTGCGCCGCCTGTGTGCCAAGGTGTGTGAGAACATGGACGATATCTTCCAGGCCGACACCGTACGCATGGATGACGCCGACACGGTCATCGTCTCCTACGGCATATCGGCGCGTCCGGGGCGGGCGGCGTCGGAGATGGCGGCACAGGCGGGACGAAAGGTCGGCGCCATTACGCTCAAGACGCTCTGGCCCTTCAACTATGCATACTTTGCAGAGCTCGCCCAGCGGGTCGACCACATCGTGGTGGTGGAAATGAACTGCGGGATGCTCTACCACAGCATCAGGGAGGCGGCTGCGGGAAACGCGAACGTCACCCTCGTTTCCACCCTGGGCGGCAAGGTAGCAGACCCCACCGCCATTCTCGAGGTGATCAGATGAAACAGGCATCAGAGCTCTACGAGACCTACCTGCGCACCGACATGCTCCCCACCATCCTCTGCTCTGGATGCGGGGCGGGCGTCGTGCTCAATGCCACCATCCGGGCCATTGACAGCCTCAAGATGGACTTGGACAACATGGTGTTTGTATCGGGCATCGGATGCTCGTCGCGCCTGGGCGCATACATCAACGCCGACTCGCTCCATACCACCCACGGGCGCGCCATCGCGTATGCCACGGGGGTCAAGGCGGCAAATCCCGACCTCGAGGTGGTGGTCTTTACCGGTGACGGCGACTGTGTTGGCATCGGGGGCAACCACTTCATCCACGGCATCAGGCGCAATATCGGCATCAATGTCATCGCCATCAACAACTACAACTACGGCATGACCGGCGGCCAGACGTCGCCCAGTACACCCCAGGGTTCGGTGACCACCACCACCCAGTATGGCGCCTTTGAACACCCCTTTGACATCGCACAGCTTGCCAAGACCGCCGGGGCGGCCTATGTGGCGCGATGGACCACCTCGCACCCGCTCCAGCTGCAAAAGGCGATACGCAAGGGCTTTAGCAACAAGGGATTCTGCTTTATAGAGGTCCTTTCCCCGTGCCCCACCTCGTACTGGGGGCGCAACAAGGTGCGCAACCCGGAAGAGATGTACCAATGGTACAAGGACCACACCATCCCCATAGGCCGGGCGGAGGAGTATCCGGAAAAGATTCCCATCGGGGAACTGGTAAACGTGGAAAAGCGCGAATGGACCGAACAGTGGGCATCGCTCGTGCGGAAGGTGTCGCCATGATGCATAAGATACGCATAGCGGGAAGTGGCGGGCAGGGCATCCTCATTGCCGGTGTCATCCTCGGGAAGGCCGCATCCGTCTACGACGGCCTCTGGGCCACCCAGACGCAGTCCTACGGGCCTGAGGCACGGGGCGGAGCGTCAAAGACGGACGTCATCATCTCCGATACGGAAATAAACTACCCTTTCATCGGAACGTGCGACATCCTCGTGTGCCTCTCGCAGCTGGCATACACCAAGTATGCCGGCGGCATCGTCCCGGGGGGAACGCGTATCGTTGACCCCGACCTCGTGGTGCACCATGCCGACGACTGCATACCTATCAACGCCTCCGCAACGGCCATCGAACTCGAGAACCCCCTCGTCGCCAACATGGTGATGCTTGGCGCCCTCTCGCGCCTCTATCCCGTGGTGTCGGGCAGAGCGCTCGAGGAGGCAATCTCCCATTCCGTGTCCAGGCGATTTGTGGACATCGATATCGAGGCGCTACACCGAGGCATGGCACTGGCCGAGTCGCTTGGCACCGGGGAGGTGTAAGGGTGGACGACGGTGCCTGCCGTGTTTACGCGGGACCCCAGGACGACTGCGGCGATGAGGACCTTGCCCGCGTGCTGAGGGGAAAGACCATCGCGGTGGTGGGACTCTCCTCCGACCCCGAAAAGATTTCCCATCGCGTTGCCGACTACCTCGTGCGCCACGGCTATGATGTCATACCGGTCAATCCGTTCCATGAGACCATCATGGGGCGCCCGAGCTATCCTTCGGTGCGCCACATCCCCGTCCCCGTCGACATCGTCAACGTCTTTCGACGGCCGGAAGAGGTGGAGCCCGTGGTGGAGGACGCCATCTCCGCCGGTGCACAGTCCGTCTGGATGCAGCTGCAGGTGGTAAACGAGGCGGCGTACCGGCGGGCTCGCGAAGCGGGACTGTGCGCCGTCATGAATCGATGCATAAAAGTAGAGCACAGGCGCCTCATGGCGCCCGGTTGATCATTCATCGAACGTGATGCCATCCTCACCCATGTGCGTGATGCGCACGAGCGCGTGGACGGGCGCGTCAAGCCCTTCCTCGAATCGGCTCCTGCCGCCGAGGAAGGCCTTTTCTATGACGGTGCCCACACCCACGATGCGGGCGCCGGCACTCCGCACGATGTCACAAAGCGCGCACGTGGCATAGCCTTCTGAGATGAAATCATCGATGAGGAGCACGCGGTCGTCAGGGGAAAGGTAGTCCCGTTTTACCACTATCTCGGACTCCGTATCAGTGGGGGCCGAGCGCACCCGTGCGCGCAGGATGTCGCCCCCCATGGTGGAGGGCCGCGTCTTTCGGGCATAGATGACGGGTACGGAAAGCTTCATGCCCGTGGCAAGGGCGGGCGGTATGCCCGACACCTCTGCAGTAAGAATCTTCGTGGCCCCGGCATCGGCAAAGATACGTGCAAATTCGGCACCTATGGCCTCCATGAGCCCCGCGTCAATCTGGTGGTTGAGAAACGAGTTTACGATAATGATCTTTTCCGAGAGCACGACGCCCTCGGAGAGGATCTTTTCCTTGAGGAGCTCCATGACAGGCACCCTAGCACGGTTCGATGGTCTGGGGGGGTTTGTGGGAGATGAAGTAGGCAACGGAGACCACCTCCTCTATTTCGTTCGTGATGCGCGTGCTGATGCGCTCAAGCAGCTCCCAGGGGAGTTTGACGAAGTTGGCGGTCATGGCGTCCACAGACTGCACGACGCGCAGGCCCACCACGCGCCCGAACTTGCGCTGGTCGCCCACGACCCCCACGATACGGTCCTCGAGCAACACGGCAAAGGACTGCCAGACGCTGTCGTACCATCCAGAGAGCTTGAGCTCCTCATCGAGGATGGCCGAAGACTCGCGCACGATGCGGATGTTCTCGTCGTTCACCGGCCCGGTGATGCGCACGGCGAGCCCCGGTCCGGGACACGGATGCTGGAAGACGACCTCGGGAGGCAGGCCTATCTTTGAACCGACAATACGCACCTCGTCCTTGTAGAGCTCCCGAAGCGGTTCGATAAGGCCGTCAAAGTCAAGGGTCTCGGGAAGGCCGCCCACGTTATGGTGTGACTTGATGGTCTCAGAGTTGTCCGTTGAACCGCTCTCGATGACGTCGGGGTAGATGGTGCCCTGTACGAGATAACGGGCGCCGACTTTTCGCGCCTCCTCCTCAAAGACCTTGATGAACTCGCCACCTATTATCTTTCGCTTCTCCTCGGGGTCGGTCACCCCCGCCAGGCGGGCAAAGAATCGGTCCTTTGCGTCCACGACGAGAAGGTTGAGCTTGTCACTGAAGGTATCGACCACAAAGGCCCGCTCATGCTTGCGCAGGAGCCCATGGTCGACGAAGATGGCATAGAGATTCTTGCCCACGGCCGTGGCCATGAGCATGGCTGCCACCGACGAGTCGACGCCGCCGGAAAGCGCGATGAGAGCCTTGTTGTCACCCACGGCGCGGCGTATGGATGCTACGGACGTCTCGATGAAGTCATCCATGGACCAGTCACGCTCAACGCCCGCGATGGAAAGGAAGTTTTCCAGGATGCGCAGGCCGTGCTCGGTGTGATTGACCTCAGGATGGAACTGCAGGGCG
>JAHKLV010000020.1 GCA_020854925.1 Candidatus Methanofastidiosia archaeon
CCAAGCGTGCGCTTGATGACCAGGGCGTCCATCTTGTTGTCCTCGACCGATACAATGCCTGCAGGTGCCATCTTAGGCCTCCGCGGAGATGATGATGCTGTCAAGGATCCTGTCGCCATCGGTGAGCCCGTGGGTGTCGATGCGTACTGAAACGGTGACGCTCTGGCCCACACCGAGCGTCATGCCCGTATCGAGGGAACCGAATGAGATGTTGCTGGTGTGGTCCCCGATGCCGGTGATAGTTACCCTGACCTGCTGTGTCCCGTTGTTGGTGATGGTGAACACATCGTGAAGCACGATGGTGGCGTTCACGTTGATTCCCCTGTGGTCGCTGCTGAGTGCAAGCTCGTACGCCCCGTCCCCGTTACCATCAACGAAGTAGGCGCCGTTTGGCCCGTTGTACGGTGCGAGGGTAAGCAGAGCGTTGCGGTCTCCTACCACATTCACTTCGGCTGCCCTGACGGCGGAGACCGAGGTGAAGGCTCCGGTGGCCACGCAGATAAGTGCGGCAAGCCCGAGTGCAAGGAGTGGCAGGAGGATTTTTTTCATCTGTATCACCGTGTGTCTGGCATACGTAGAGTGCAGACCCTTTAAAAAGAGGGCGAACGCAACGTAAGGAACTGTGTTCAGTAACGGTGATTAATTCGAGAAAAAACGAATGAGAAAAAGGGGGATATAATCTATTCATCGGGTTGTAGGCGTGTACTTGATGAGTTGCATAAACTCTTCACGCGGTTCTTGCTTGCGGAAGACGCCCGATATTGCCGATGTTGTCATCTCCGGGTGCGGCGCCTTAACTCCGCGCATTTCCATGCAGAGGTGGCGGGCCTTGACGACCACCATGACATCCTCGGTGTCAAGCTCCCCTTTGAGGCCGTTGAGAATCTGCTGGGTGAGATTTTCCTGAAGCTGGGGTTTTGACGCATACTTTGTAACCATGCGGGCAAGCTTCGAGATGCCACATATCCTGTCCTTGGGAATGTAACCCACCGCGACTTCCCCGAAGAAGGGCAAAAGATGGTGTGAACACATGGAATAGAACTGTGGCACCTTGAGGATGACCATCTGGTCGTAGTGTTCCTCGTTTTCAAACACGGTGAACGTAAATTTCCTGTTCTCAGCCCATTCGTCCCAGAACTTCACGATGCGCCGGGGCGTATTCTCTATTTCTTCATCGTTAAAAAATCCGTATTTTCTCTGCATTTCCTTGAGCAGTTCTCGTATTATCTCTTCCATGGCTACACCCCTGTGTCTTTGATGCCAGCTTTACAAAAGGCTTCCCTGCGTTCGACGCACGTTCCACACGTCCCGCACGGCGTAGGCCCCCCCTTGTAGCAGCTCCACGTGTTTTCGAAAGGGACGCCGAGCCGTGCGCCCTCTCGTACAATATCCGTTTTCGACCAGTCCTGGAACGGCGCCCTCACTCGGACGCGGTGATAGGTCCCCTCCTCGCACGCGGCGCTGGCAGCCCGAATAAACGCCGGTCGGCAGTCGGGATAGATGGCCCTGTCGGTGGCATGGGCGCCGTAGTAGACGTCGCTGCACCCACGGTCTTCGGCGATGCCTGCTGCAAGGGCCAGAAGGATAAGGTTCCTGTTCGGTACCACCGTGCTACGCTGCGTCTCGTCGGAATAGTGCCCGTCCGGAATGGTTGCTCCACCCTTCAGGAGTGTGCTTGACGAGAAGATGGTGTCGAGAGGCAGGTCGACCACGCGGTGGGAGATGCTACACGCCGCAGCCGTGCGACGGGCCATAGTTACCTCGGTGTCGTGCTTTTGCCCATAGCGCATGGTGACGGCAAGGGGTCGCACCCCCTTTTCAAGAAGGTGGTAGAGGAGGACCGTGCTGTCGAGGCCGCCGCTTAGGATGAGTATCGCTTCATGTTCCATTTAGATACCCCGCGTATTTCCGAAGAGGAGCGTGTGGAGGCGGGGTGAGAGTGAAAACCCCTCCCGCACGCAGATGTCCCACAGGCGTCTACTCCCCTCGAGCGCCTCTTCGGCCTCTGTGCACTGTGGTTGCAGAAAAACTTTATCGGGGGGCAGCCCATATCGTTGCGCATACGACCGCACCCCCTCGGCATCGTAGGCCGTTTGTGCGCCGATGACAAACTTGTATGCGTCAGCTGGCGGGGGGGCCGTGGCTAGGGACTTCGGTGATGCCGTCACGTGGTAAAACACGCCTGCGGGCACGGGGAGGGTGGCGTTTGTCTCGAGGCAGTGCCGTTTGTCTGCCGTTTTGGTGGCAACGGCCTGCAGCTCGCCTGCCTGGAGAAGCGGTTCACCCCCTGTCCAGCACACGTACCTGAGTCGTGAGGCGGCAATGAGACGTGCAATCTCGCCAACGCTCATGTCCCTTCCCCCCTCTTGTGCATAGGGCGTGTCACACCAGGGACAGGCCAGATTGCAGCCCGAAAGGCGGACAAAGAGCATGGGTCGCCCGGCAAGCGCCCCCTCCCCCTGTAGGCTCTCGAAGATCTCACAGACCCTCATGGCGTCCACTCGGCCTCGGCGTAGCTGTCGCGGTCCTCCCATGCCCGTACGCGTACCGCCTCGATGCCGGCGCGCGCAAGGGATGAGGCGATGCGCTCCGCAAGCGCTTCGGCGGTGGGCTGGGCAAGGACGTCGTTAAGCAACGCGTGGTCGTAGGGCTCAACGGCCGCCTTGATATGGGAAAAGTCGATGACCATGCCGGCGTCTGTCGCAGGGCCGTACACCCAGACCTCGATGAGGTAGTTGTGGCCGTGCATTTCTGTACATTTTGACGGGTAGGGGAGCGTCAGGTGGTGTGCCGCCGATATCTCCCCCCTCCAGTAGATGTGTGTGCGTATCATCATGACACCTACGAAAACCAGCCTTCGAGGCTGGATTGCTTGGTCTTGTGGTATTCGAGGTCCTGTGCCGAGTAACCGAGCGGCTCGAGGATGCGCCCCACCGCGGGACGGACCTGATTTTGTATATAGTAGTCTGCGTCCACCTGCTCTCCGTTATAATCGGATGCGGGGATGGAACGGTCCCGTATCCTGCCCGTACCCCTCAGGACAAGATAGGAGATGATGGTGCCCATCCGGACATCCTCCCCCCGTTCCTTGAGGACCTTGGCGATGGCCACGTGCGGGCCTTCGGTCTTGTACTGGCCAAGCCCCATGGTAAGCTGCGTGTCAATGACGAGGTCCTTAATAGGCACCCTGTTTTCCTTGATATCGCGGGTCACCTGCTGCACATAGGCAATGGCACCCTCGACATCCCCTTCTGAGAGGATCCGCTCAAGGACCTTTTGCTGGGTCTTTTTCGCGATGCCGGTCCAGTCCCTGCGCACGACCTCGAGCCCCTTGGTGGTAATCTTTCCCTCCTCGTCGATAAGCGCATACTTTTTCTTGGTCACAAAGACGCCGCGCCGGTAGTACCCTTCCATCTCGAGTTCCATGGATTCCGGCAGGCTGTCGTTGACCGTCTTGAGAAATGCATGCGCCTTCTTCTCGTCCTTGGAGGGAGAACTCACGAAGAGCGAGTCGGTGTCTCCGTACACCACGAGGTATCCTGCCCCTTCCGCCTGAGTGATGACATCGCCGATGTACTGCCTGCCCCACGCGGTAATGGACTCCGCTGACTCCATGGAGTACCACCGCGAACGGGGGTAGCCCAGGTATCCGTAAAACGAGTCGGCAAGAATCTTCAGTGCCCATTGTTGGCCGAACAGGGACTGCTTGAGAAGCCCCGAGGCACTTTTCATCTCTTTCTTGATGCGGTACCGCTCGGTGAGGAGACCTTCCAGGATGGAGGGGATAAACCCCTTCTTCTTCGTGCAGAAGCAGTGGCCCGTGGGGGCCGTGTTGTGCGTGCAGCACCCGCAGTCGATGGTGGACGTGTCGACGTTGTGGCTGATGATGATGGACGGGTACAGGGAACGGAAGTCGAAGTAAAAGATATGGTCATGTACGCCCCTGACCGGTTCGACCACGTAGGCACCCTCGTACGTTTCCGAGAATCGCTGGCGGAGGTCCGTGGCTGAGGGGGTATTGGGAATGAGCACGTTTCCTTGCACGCACCGCCCCATGAGGAGCCACTCGACAAGCGCCGACGACGAGGCCCGTGCCACGTCGAACATCTTCTGATTGACGAGCTTTGCCAGCTCGTAGACAAGCGGCAGCATCTGCTCCCCTATCTCGTATGTCGCGACAGCGTCCTCTTTCGAGTAGAGGGCGAGCGTATCGTGCAGGGACGGGTCGTCCCAGTACGTCCAGATTTTAGCACCGTCGATGTCGCTCTTGTCCTTTCCGAGGTACTCCTTGTACACCACCTCGAGCGTATAGCGGGGAAGATTCACGTTCTTTCTCACCAGGGGATAGAGGTCTATGTGTATGATGCCGGGAACCTCTGCACTAGCCGACTGCCCCCGGTTCTTGATGCGCATCTGGGTGGCGAAGGGGTGTGAAACCCCGAGGACCTCGCATCGCTTTTTGATATAGGGAAGGTCGAAATTGTC
>JAHKLV010000127.1 GCA_020854925.1 Candidatus Methanofastidiosia archaeon
GTTGCATCGCTCCTCTCGCTCCACAGAACCCGTCGAGTCTCCGCCCTGTACAACGCCGCCCGATATGATTATCTTGCAGCCTGAAGCCCAGGCGATGAGATTCATCGACGGTCCACGGGGATTATGACCGGGTCGGCCGTTTCTGTCAAGCCCAACAACGCCGGCTCATGGGCAGGCCGGCCCGTGGTATCACATGGCACATGAGGATGGGCCTATGCCGGACGTGCAATACGTGATTTTCGAGACCCGCTGGGGCCCGGCCGGTATTCGGGGCCGGGCCGGTCGCGTGCAACGGTTCTGCCTGCCGAATCAGGACACCGACGCCCTTGAGCAGGATCTCCTGGAGTCGGGCCCCGCACGCTTCAATCAGGGCTTCCTGCCCGAGCTGCAGCAGGCGATTGGGGCCTATTTCGAGGGCGAGGCGGTGGATTTGCAGCCGTTCGCGCTCGATCTCGATGACATAAGCCCCTTCACTCGGAGGGTTCTGGACGCCTGTCGATCAGTGCCCTACGGGCAGACACTCACCTACGGCGCCCTGGCCTTGCGGGCCGGTTGCCCCGGTGCCGCCCGTGCCGTGGGCGGCGTGATGCGACGCAATCCCGTCCCGCTGCTCGTGCCGTGCCATCGTATTTTGCCACGCAGTGGCGGTGTCGGCGGTTTTTCCGGGCCGGGCGGACCGAAACTCAAGCAGCGCCTGCTGGACCTGGAGCGTTTTGTGATTTCACAAGCCCCCTCAAGGTGTATACCCGTCCAAGGGAGGTGAACATGAATCGGCGTGACTTCGTCAAAACCATCGGCTGGACCGCAGCCGTTTCGTGTCTGACGGGCTGCCGCACCGTGGGTGCCGGCGCCCCCAATCGCAGGAAACGGCCCAATATCGTGCTCATCATGGCCGACGACATGGGCTTTTCGGACATCGGCTGCTACGGCGGCGAGATTCGCACGCCCCACCTTGACCGCCTGGCCGCCGAGGGCCTGCGTTTTCGCCGGTTCTATAACGCGGGCCGCTGCTGCCCGACGCGAGCGGCGCTGCTCACCGGCCTGTACTCTCATCAGGCCGGGATCGGCGACATGGCCGGTGACGACGGGCTGCCCGGTTATCGCGGCCGACTCACCGACCACTGCGCCACCATCGCCGAGGCCCTCCAGCCGGCCGGCTACGACAGCTACGGCGTCGGCAAGTGGCACGTGGGCGCCGACGAACCCCACTGGCCCATCCATGCCTGGCCCGAAGACATCGCCCGCTACAAAGACACGTACCGCATCGGCTGGGACAAGCTCCGCGAGCAACGATACAAGCGTCTCGTGGACATCGGCGTGATCCGGGATGAATGCGACCTGTCCGCCCGCGATGAGGAGGTCCCGGCATGGGACAGCCTCACGGACGAACAGCAGAAGGAGATGGCACACAAGATGGCCGTCTACGCCGCGATGGTTGACCGCATGGATCAGAACATCGGTCGTCTTCTCGACACCCTCCGACGCACGGGGGCCATGGACGACACGCTGATCCTGTTCCTCTCGGACAACGGAGGCAGCCACGAGGGCGGTGTGTGGGGCTTTGACCGTTGTGGTAACGGCGTCGCCGCCGGAGGCCCCGACTCCTATATGAGCTATGGCCGCGGCTGGGCCAACGCCAGCAACACCCCCTTCCGCATGTTCAAGCACTGGGTCCACGAAGGCGGCATCTCCACGCCGCTGATCGCCCGCTGGCCCGGCGTCGTGCGCAGCCCCGGCGGTTTTACCGATACGGTCGGGCATGTGATCGATCTGATGGCCACCTGCTGTGACGCGGCCGGGATTCAATACCCCAAGATGCACAACGGGCACCCCATTGTACCGCTGGAGGGCAAAAGCCTGGTGCCGATCATCGCGGGGGGCTCTGAATCCAGACACGAAATGATGTTTTGGGAACACGAGGGTAATCGAGCCGTCCGCGAGGGGCACTGGAAGTTGGTCTCCAAGTATCCTCAGGGCACGTGGGAACTGTACGATTTGAGTCGGGACCGCTGCGAGCTGCATGACCTGGCCGGCGAACAGCCCGACCGCGTCACCCGCTTGAAAGCCGCCTATGCCGCGTGGGCCGAGCGCTGCGGCGTCGTCCCTAAACGGCAACTGGACCAGCACAGAAAGGAAAAACGTCAGGCGGCCCGCCGTGGCTAGAACCGGCGGCTCAGCCGGTTCCCGTCTCCAACACGAGCGATGTCCTGGAAATCAGAAAGGGCGATGCAGGATGAATCGACGTGATTTTGTCAAGGCCGTCGGCTGGACCGCAACCGTTTCGTGTCTGACGGGCTGCCACACCCTGGGTGCCGCCGCCCCCGGCCGCAAGAAACGGCCCAATATCGTGCTCATCATGGCCGACGACATGGGCTTTTCGGACATCGGCTGTTATGGCGGCGAGATTCGCACGCCCAATCTCGACCGTCTGGCCGCCGAGGGGACGCGTTTCACCCACTTCTACAACGCCGCCCGCTGCTGTCCGACGCGGGCCTCCCTTCTCACGGGCCTCTATCCCCACCAGGCGGGGATGGGCGGCATGGTCAATGGCCGCGGACCGGGGCCGTACCAGGGGTATCTCAACGACCGCTGCGTCACGCTCGCGGAGGTGCTCAAGACCGCCGGCTACACGACGCTAATGAGCGGCAAATGGCACGTCGGCGAGGACCGCCCGCACTGGCCCACCGACCGCGGCTTCGAGCGATTCTTCGGCCTGGTCAGCGGTGGGGCCAATTACTGGAACATCGCCAAGGCCAAGGCCCCCAACGTCCGCCGCAAGATGGCCATGGACGATCAGCCCTTCACGCCGCCGCGGGAGGGTTTCTACATGACCGATGCCTTCACCGACCATGCGGTGCAATTCCTGGAAAACGACACGACCCCCGACAAGCCGTTTTTTCTGTACCTGGCCTACACCGCGCCGCATTGGCCATTGCACGCCTGGCCCGAGGACATCGCCCGCTATCGCGGGACGTACCGCATCGGCTGGGATGAACTACGCCGCCGCCGACATCGCCGGCAGCTCGACATGGGCCTGGTCGATGCACAATGGCCCCTGACGCCGCGGGATGAGGCGGTCCAGGCCTGGGACAGCCTCGACGACGCCCGAAAGGAAGAGATGGACCTCAAGATGGCCGTCTATGCCGCGCAGATCGACCGGATGGACCAGGGCATCGGACGCGTGCTGGAGGCGGTCCGGCGTCTGGGGCGCGAGGAAGAGACGATGGTCCTGTTTTTGTCGGACAACGGCGGCTGCCACGAGGGCGGACCCTGGGGATTCGACAACCGCAAGAATGGCCTGCCGCCGGGCGGCGAGGATTCCTACATGAGCTACGGCCAGAGCTGGGCCAACGCCAGCAACACTCCCTTCCGCCTGTACAAACACTGGGTTCACGAAGGCGGCATCTCCACCCCGCTGATCGCCCGCTGGCCCGGTGTCATCCGACCGGGGACGCTCTGCCACGAGGTGGGTCACATCATCGACTTCATGCCCACCTGCTGCGAGGTCAGCGGAGCCGATTATCCCGATGCGTTCAAGGATAAGCCCGTTACGCCCCTGGAGGGAAAGAGCCTCGTACCCTGTTTCCAGGGCCGCCCCCGAATCGGCCACGAGGCCCTGTACTGGGAGCACGAGGGGAATAAGGCCATCCGCCAGGACGATTGGAAGCTGGTTTCGCGAAAGGGTGGCCGCTGGGAGCTTTACAACATGGCCGCCGACCGCACCGAACTCCATGACCGGGCGGAACAGGACCCGCAGCGGGTGCAGGACATGCTCGCCCTCTACCGCGCCTGGGCACAGCGCTGCGGCGTAAGGGATTGAACCGGACGAGACGAAAGGACGCTGAGCCGATCATGGCCGAACGCGAACATACGATTACGGTTGTGCCGCGGTACTGCGAGACCGACCAGGCGGGCGTCGTGCACCACTCCGTGTACCCCGTCTGGTTCGAAATGGGCCGCACCGAGTGGCTCCGCGCCGCGGGCGTGGCCTACAGCCAGTTGGAAAAGGAGGGGGTTTACTTCGTCGTCTTCCAGTTGACGATTAAATACCACCGGCCGGCGTATTACGATGAGCCGCTCGACCTGACGACCACGTGCACGAAGGTCTCCAGCGCTCGCGTGGAGCACACCTATCGTCTGTGCCGCCGGCCGACGGGGCTGCTGCTGGCCGAGGGGGCCACCGTGCTGGCCTGTGTGGACGCCGCAGGTCGGCCCCGCCGCGTGCCCGACTTCCTGCACGAGACCTCCTGAGCCGCAAACCCGTAAACCGGGCCCGCGTCCGCTGTTTTTGCTTGCCAAGCGGTTGTCGAACCCTATAATCCACCCGCGATCGGGGCACGGACGCATACAACACAATGGAACCACTGCGAGAAAGGTCTGTTTCTATGGCTAATGCTGTCGTCAGTCAGTCCGGAGGGCCGACCGGAGTGATTAACGCGTCGCTCGTCGGCGTCA
>JAHKLV010000017.1 GCA_020854925.1 Candidatus Methanofastidiosia archaeon
CCCGGTGTGGCATACCGGGAGCACTGGCCGTTTGCAAATCCTGCTGATGAAAAGGGAACGGATACGCAGAAAATTGATGCCATGCGAAGGGCCCGTGACGCAATAAGGACGAAAGTGGAATCATTTATACGTACGCTCGAGGAGGAGAAAGAATCGGACGAAGACTAACTGTCCTTCCCCCTACGGAAGCTCGCCCAGAGCGAAGGCTATGGCTTCTTCCACGTATGCCATGAAGGCATCCTTCTTCTCTGAAAGAAGCCATGCTTCCTTGAGTTCCACGATATGATACGAACCACCATAGATGGCGTTCACATAAAGTGACGTGTAGCAGGCGCCGTACGACGAAATAAGCGCAGCATGCGCCCGATCATCGATGTTGATAGAACGATAGGTGAGCCTGCCGTCGGCATAGGCGTCCAGAAAAGAGAAATGCACCGCCTCATATGCCCACTTTTCTATGTTGATACATGCGGTGCATCGTCTCGTTTCATGGAAATAAACAACTTCCACCATACGAAGGGAAGGATCGACGACCACGGGCTCAGCAGGTTCTTCGCCGCCCATGATGCACATAGATATCGGCACCACGAGGATGACGCATAGGACAAGGGGAATATGGGGTATTCTTTTCATGGCGCCACCAAAAAAAGAAAGCATGGTTAGAGGCGTGCCTCTACCATGTCTTTGAGCTTTTCAAACGTCGGCACCTGGCCAGACACCAGCAGCTCTCCCTTAAACACGATGGCAGGTGTCATCATGATGGCGAATTTATCCGCCTCTTCAGAGAACACATCGTATTTGGCTACGTTGATGCCAAAAGTGCCAGCCACCATAGTGGCGACTTCCAATGCTTTCTTGCATTTTATACAGCCAGGTTCGGGACCGAACACTTTTATTTCTTCTACCATTGTATTCACACTCACAATCCTGCCTCGAAAAGGGCATTTCGCAGTGTCTCCTCGCTTGGACAGACACCAATTATCCTTATATCCTTATCGATGACAATGGCCGGCGTTACCTGCAGGCCGTATTCCTTCGTCTTTTCGTTAACGCCCCGGTAGACGATAATCTCAGCCTTCCCCTCATACTCCGGCCGAATACGGTCGATAAGCTTGAGAAGCAAGCGGCCACCAGAACAGGGCGGTTCTGAAGCAAACACCTCTATGGTAATCATTCCTTCACCCCCATCTCCTTCAGGGCGGCCACCAGCGTATCGAAGCTGGGGCACAATCCCATGAACGCTATGCGACCTCCCTCGATGACGACGGCTGGTACATACGTAATCTCGTAGGTACCAAACTCCTCGCACGGTCCGATGTGCTTGATGACATCAACAGAGGGATACGCCTCCTTTATCCTGTCCGCCAGAGCCAGAAGCGCCACGCATCCGGCGCATGGCGGCTCAGCGGTAAAGACTTCTACTCGTACCATGTGTTGTTCCTCCTAAAGCATGCCGTACCCGATGCCCGACACCGTCGCAAAGACGATGACCAGGGAGACGTATACGGCCGTTTTCTTAGTTCCCATGACTTTTCGTATGGCAAGCATGTTGGGGAGGGACAGGGCGGGACCGGCAAGGAGCAATGCCAGTTCAGGACCCTTGTGCATTCCCAGGCTTGTCAGTGACTCGATGATAGGCACTTCCGTAAGGGTGGCAAAATACATGAAGGCGCCGGCCACGGACGCAACGAGATTTGACACCAGCGAGTTTGAACCCACATAGCGCGCAACATATTCAGGGGGCATGAACTCCTTGATAAGGCCTGCAGTAAAGACGCCTATCAGAAGGAGTGGAAAGATCATCTTGAAGAGCGAAAGCGTCTCGCGCCCCCACATCTTTGCTTCCTCGCGCTCTACCCAGTAGAAGGTCATGAGCGCCGCCGTGATGATGAGCAGGATGACAAGAGGTATCTTTATGAGCGTGCCTATTGCCGCCGTGCCCACGAGAAGGATAAGGACAAGATTCACAAAGAGGAGTATGGTCCTTCTCCCGGTTCCCGCCTCTTCTGCCACACAGATCCCCGCCTTTGCCGAATCTGCCTTCGAGCGGTCCTCAAAAAGCAGCTCCATGATGAGCCCGATGGCAATCGCCATGATGATGGCCATCACCGCACGGGCGACACCAATTTCATATCCGAGAACCTTCGCGGTAAGCGAAATGGCAAGGATGTTGATTGCCGGCCCAGAATAGAGGAACGTCGTCGCAGGGCCGATGCCTGCCCCCCGACGGGATATTCCCGCAAAGAGCGGGATGACGGTGCACGAACAGGCGGCGAGGACACAACCGGACACGGAGGCAACACCATACGAGATGTACCGCTTGGTCTGGCAACCGAAATACTTGATGACCGACTGCTTGGACACAAAGACCGCGATGGCCCCGGCAATGAAGAACGCCGGCACCAGGCACGTAAGCGTATGGGCTGAAAGGTACTCGACGAGTTCCTCAATCCCCGATGCAAGAGCGCGAGAAGCGTATCCCATGTATCTGCCTCATATAATTATATAAGCAAATACTAATATGTATATATAAATCTTTCTCTTTATCCTGTGTCACGGTACAGGCAGGATATTGCTGCCTCTATCATGGAGGCAACGGTGCTCTCCCGTGCCTCTGCATGGGGCGGGAGGGAGGCGGCTCGCAGCGCCGCGGACGTTACGGGGCCTATGGAGATGCGAAGGGCCCCGGGAGGTACGATGCCTGAAAGAGCATGCACCATCGCCGTGCTGGTAAAAAAGACGATATCGCACCCCCGAATGGCAGATTCATCCACCAGCGGGTACGAGATGTCGTACACGGGCACTTCACTAAACCGGTGGCTAGACAAGAGCGACGCAAGGGTATCCGAAGCCTTGGCCGAGCGCAGGGCGACCACCCGGGACAGCGGTGCCAAAGTCGAAGAAAGAAACGTGCCCAACCCCTCGGAGGTATATGCGGGAGGCATGTCGGCGGCTATGCCCC
The DNA here is from genome assembly GCA_020854925.1 of Candidatus Methanofastidiosia archaeon. Lineage (GTDB taxonomy): Archaea > Methanobacteriota_B > Thermococci > Methanofastidiosales > NM3 > JAHKLV01. Next base: position 2,963 of record JAHKLV010000017.1, read on the forward strand.
GGGAGGCAAGCGCCTCCTTTGTCTTCGGGCCGATGGCGACATAGCGGAGAGAGGGTACAAGCGCATCCTGTTCCTCCAGGATGTCCACCGTGTTGGCGCTCGTCACCACCACGGCATCGGCACCCTCAAGAACGGCACGGTCCCACGAGAGGGGTGTGATAACGAGCCTGCCGCCATCAACGGCCTTTGCTCCATAGGGGGCAAGTGCTGCCGAGGTGACGGCGACCTGTTGCGGTGTCCGCATCACGAGTACGCGCTTGCCCCGAAGGACAGCACACCTACGCTCGTACCAGGAAAGAAGGGGAGAAAGTGATACAACGGAACCGACCACAATGACCGAGGGGGACGCAAGCGAGCCATCGACAAGCGAGGAAAGCGTGCCCCGCCGTATTTCCTGGGTGGGAAGCGTGGCATTCCGTATGGCCGCCACCGGTGTCTCGGGATCGTACCCCATGGCGACAAGGTCGGCCGATATCGCGGGAAAGGAGGAAGCGCCCATGAGGATGACAAGCGTGCCGGAAAGGGCGCCA